>CANRXD010000114.1 GCA_947643685.1 uncultured Clostridium sp.
GGGGAAAGCATTTTTGATTATAATCCTCGTTCATCTGCGGTAAAAGATTATCAGGAATTGATTGATGAGATTGCAGACAGGATTCATTTAAAGGAGGCGGTGGAATATGGCAAAGAAAACCAATAAGACATCTCATGTACTGAGTCTGCTTACCAATGGTGCGGACCCGGAGGAAACCTCGGGACAGGATTTGGCGGAAGAGAAAAATACAGAAAAACAGGAAAAAGCAGTGACAGAAGCAGCTCCCATGGAATCCGCGCCCCAGATACCTGCTTCAGGAGACAAGAGGGTCGTTGTGGTGGAAGATCAGGAAGAGGATATTTCTAACAAAATTTTAGACAATTTAGAAAAGCAGCTGGAAAGCCAGGAAGCGCAAAAAACAGGTCAGGAATTACCGGAAGTCGGGATCCATGTGCAGGAAGCACAGGCCAGTGTACAGGATTCTCAGGCCGCTGTGCAGGAGCCGCAGCCTCAGACCGCTGTACCGGAGTCTCAAAATGCGGTACAGGAATCTCAGCCCACCACACAGGAGCCGCAGCCTGCAATTCAGGAGTCTCAGCCCCAGGGGGTGGCGCAAGAGTCCCAGAGCGTAGTTCAGGAACCTCAGCTTCAGGGTGTACAGGAGTCCCAGACAGTGTCCGGGGAGGAGGTTCAGCCCCAGACTGTGGCGCAGGAACCTCAGCCCACATCGCAGGAGCCCAAGACTGTGTTTCGGGAGCCACGGAACGAGGCAGAGGAATACCGTCAGATAGGGACACAAAAGCTTCAGGATTTGGTTGCGGATTTTGGTGAGGAAGAATGCCACATTGAAAACGTAATGGAGAATATTATTTCACGTACGGACTTAAAAAAATATATGGACGAATATGGTGTGTGCAAGTGCAGCCGTTGCTGTGCGGATGTGAAGGCATTGATTTTAACCCGACTTCCGTCCAAGTATGTTGTGGTCCAGAAAGATTCAGTGGCTCCGATGATTGGATTTTATGAAAATAAATTCAGAGTCATGATTTTCACTGAGATTTTGAAGGCATGTCTGCAGGTCAAGGAAAAACCCAGGCATAATCCATAAGCTGTATGAAAATGGCAGCAGTAAGAGGCATATGAACTGTTAGTGAAAACGCATGCAGGGCTGCCTGAACAGGGAGTATAACACCAGAAGCAGTACTTAAAATACAGAAAGTTTCAAAAAGGGGAACAGGGAAGAGAAAACAGATGTATCCCGACCGTGCATATGGAACTTAGGGGGGGATCTCGATGTTGAAAGAACATTTTGGCGTAAAAAAACGGTTTCTGACTGCTGTTCAATGCAGTGTGGGAGCAGCAGTAATTTTAATCTGTGTTCTGACAACTGTGGCTACCTGTAATGGAGATACGGAAACGACTGGAAAGGAATTGGCAACAATTGCCCCATTGGAGGAGAGTGCAATTACACTTGTTTTGAATGAAGGCCAGGAGAAAACTTCTTTAAATTCAGCTGAAGAAGCGAAAACGGAAGAATATCTGGGAGAGATGGAGATAGCCGCTTATTGCAGCTGTAAACGCTGTATAAAGGATTCGGACGGTTATATTACCTATTCCGGGCAGAGACCGGCTCAGGGGATTACTGTGGCTGCCGATCTTGGGCTTTTTCAGATAGGGGATAAATTACGGATTGGAGATCATGTATATGAAGTACAGGATAAGCTGTCGTCTGGCGCCAAAGAAAAGCTGAGTCTGTATTTTGACAATCATGAGGAGGCCCTGGCCTTTGGAAGGACGAAGCTTCCGGTATATCTGCTCCATCAGGAGGAAATGAATGATGGGACATCGTTGGGAGTTTTTGAGATTACCGGCTATTGCGGCTGCGAGGAATGCTGCGGAGAGAAAGAGGTTTATCTGACAAAATCTGAAACCATACCAAAATCGGAACATACTGTGGCGGCTGATTTAAGCGTTCTGGAAATGGGTACAAAAATAGAAATTGACGGGGTTGTTTACACCGTAGAGGACACAGGAAAACGTGTAAAGGGAAACGTAATTGACATTTACTTTGATACCCATGAGGAAGCGGTTCGATTTGGAAGACAAAAGAAGGAAGTATATCTGGTTCAATAATAGGAGATTTTTATGGAGCGATTAATATATGAAGGCCGTTTTCTTGTTAACACAGTAGGCGGAATTATGCGCCAGGATGATTTGCGGGTAATGTATGGCCGGATGAACTGGGAAAAGATATTCCGGGAAGCAGACTACCATAAAATTGCCAATATCATATATTTAGCTTGTTTGGGAAATGGTGATCAGATACCGGATCGGTGGAGGGAGCGGCTTTTTGATCGTTACCAGAAATCTCTGATGTTTGGGGATGTATACAAGGATGCCCAGAAGGAAGTTCTGATGATGATGGAAATGATGAAGCTTCCCTGTTTTGTTATTTCTTCCTGTGCAATCCGCGAGTTATATCCTGTTCCGGAGATGGCGGACTGCGGACTTCTTAAGATTTTGGTGGATGAAAAAAGTTATGCCCTGGCGAAGGGATATATGATAGATTTAGGTTATGAATCAGACCGTCTATATAAAGGATACGGAGAACATATGAAGAATGCTGCCGGCTTCGACATGGAGCTTTATCATAAGCTGCCGTTCCGCACAAAACTGTATGATAAAAATATAAAACTTATGTTGGAAATGGCGCCTTTTTTTGACAACTATCAATATGTGAGGGCGCTTTCCATTGAGAATCAGTTTGTTTACAGACTGGCAAAGGCAGCTTATGCCTATGTAATGGATGAGCTTTTGCTCCGTGATGTCCTGGATTTATTCGTATTTCACAGGCATTGGCAGGAGAAAATGAATATGGAATCTGTTGAGAGGAGACTGGTGAATTTCCGGATCGATGAATTGTGTGAAAAAATTCTGCAGATTGCATATATGTGGTTTGGGAGCAAAGAGGATCGGGCAACAGATGGCCTGCCTGAGGATATCCATGTATATGATAATCTGGAAAACAGAATTTTGAGCAGAGGTTATCTGAACAAAGAAACCAGTCAACAGGCATTAAAGCTTGAGCGTTTAATCCGGCGGGAAATTAAAAAAGAGCAGGCCCGGGAAAAGAGAGCAGCTTTCACTGAAAAGTGGAGCAAGAGATGGAAAAAAATAAAACGCATGTTAAGCTGGGCTTTTCCAGAATACAGATATATGTGTGTCATTTACCCCATTCTGGAAAATATTCCAATTCTTCTGCCGATCTGTTGGATATGGAGAGGAATACGGCAGTTAAAGATATTGATTACAAGTAATCTATTTAAAAGGAAGTCCGATTGATATTATTCACGGACTTCCTTTCGCTGTTGTTCCAGTACTTCCTGTAAAGAGTGAATGGAATTAATAGAAGGGAGAAGAGAGGCCTCGTTTGTTTCCGCTACGATGGCCAGCTCCTCCCGCATAATTTTAATATCCTTGGGGGCGTCAATTGCCAGACGAACCCCCATAGACGTACTTTCAAGCACTGTGACTCTGATTTGATCCCCTATTAAAATACTTTCGTTCGTTTTCCGATGCAATATCAGCATTGCAATTACTCCTGTCTTATGGTTTTTTTATGATGCTGGAAAAAGTACTCAGTTTATGGCGGTATCCGTAATTGGTATTTTCTAAAATTACCTGACGGGCGGCTTTCGTTTTAGGATTGATAGCCAGCGGACATTTGAGATTCACAGTGTCCTCAAGGTAGTTGTTTTTTATGACACATACTGCATAATAGGAAAGCTCATTGCTGCTTTCTGCTTCCAGAGAAGCCAGATCTTCCGCCTCCAGTTCAGGGGAATAATCCGGACATAAAGCGGTAGGCGTAATAACTACAAAAGCCACCTGGGAGTTTTCAACGGACTGCATCAAAAGCAGGGACTCATTCTCCTCGTCTAAACGCAGAGGAAGAAACTGTTTCAAATCAGGGAAGCCAAAGAAGCCATCCGCTACCGTAATTAAATCAGACAGCTTATATTCGACTTCACCATAATAATCCGTTTGTATTTTCATGAAAAATCAGCCTTTCCGAGCTGCTGTTATGCCTGTATATCAATCAGGCCCCCGGCAGCGTCTTTGCGGGGAGGTACATAGTTAAAATCACCCAGATATTCAAACTGAACCTCCGGATACTGTGTTATAATCGTTACGGACATGGCCGGAATGTAAGACAGGTCCCCTTTTGCAATACGGAATTCAAAAGCTTCCCGCTGCACAAAATACTCAGAAACGGACTCAGAATTACTCGCGGCAACTGTCGAAGATTCTCCGGCATTGGAGGAAACAGAGTCTGTCTGTTGTGACGATGGATAATTTAATACAGAGGCCGTATCAAAACCTCGCATGCTTTTCTGGGATGCGGCCGAAACCGACGGAGCCGTTCCCGGATCTGATCCGGAGCTTTGTGAAGGAATGTCCACGGTGGGACCGGAAGAAAAGGTCTGCCGGTATTTGCTCATGAAATCCAGGCTGGAAGAATTCCCCTTGATATGGTGTTGGCTCTGATAAGCGTGATAAAGGGAAAAAATCCTTTGCCGTTCTGCCGCAACTGTCTTAGAGGGAACCAGCCGGGCATTTTGTGTAAAACGGGTAGATTGGAAAGGAATAGAAGTAACCTTAATAAGCGCTACCATATGTCCACCCCCTGTCTAAGTATAAAAATCAGCGCATAAAATCAAATAAAGATGTTCCAAACATATAGGAACTGACCTTCAGCGCAGCATTGTAAGATTGCTGATAGGAATACATTTCAATAATAGAATCATAGGGATCTGCACCCAGTTTGTTTTTGTATTGTTCCGTCAGGTTAATTTTGTCTAATCCCAGGCGGTCTTCCGTAGTTCCCAGAATGTTATATTTATTACCCAGGTCACTGTATACGGTACCAAGCCGGTGCTCTGAAGCGGTCATCTTATCCATGACCGGGGCAAGGGTTTCTCTGAACTGTGTTTTTTCGCCATCTACCATGTAAGTATCTATTGATTTCACCGCCTGAGCAATTAATCCGATGGGACTTTCGTTTAGAAGTTCCTTTATCTGACCTTTTAATTTATCAGGATCTGAATCAGCCTGTGCTTTGACTGTATCAGAAGACAGGCCAGTAATGGCGTTTAAGCCTCCGGTATAGGTGTCTACCAGGGTTTCACGATCATAGATCGTTCCGTAGCCAATATCCATTCTTCCCTGTTCGCTCATGGCCCTGACAATAGCGTTAAGAGTTTCGTCTTCACCCATATTTGCTCCGTTTGGATCTGTGCCGGTGAACTTATACTGATAGTTTCCGTCTGCCTGTTCTTCCATTTTCATTTCCATTATAGTCGCATTTTTATCACCGGGGAACTTATGGGTATAGGTCAGAGTCATTCCATCAGCGCTGAGGGAAAATGGAGGAGTAGAGACATCATTGCCCCCATAAATGTAAAAGTCACGATATTGAGCGTTTAAATCGTTGGCCATGGTCTGCTGATATGCCAGAAGTTCATCCTTGGTAGTCTGCACTAAACCGGGGTCTATATTACTGGTTTCAGTAAGAATATATTCCACACGACCTTTTGCTTTTGATAATCTTGTCTGAATATCTCTGACACCAAGCTCCTGCTGATACAGACGATTCTGTACGTCCGGGATCAGATTCAGTTTGCTCAGCGTATCCAGATACTGGTTATCAATCTTTTTTCCCTCATAATAAGCGAGGGGATTATCCGCAGCCGCTTCATAGGCTTTTCCGCTGGATAGTTTATTCATGCTTTTATTAAGGCGACCGTGAACATCGTTGACAGAACTGCTGAAATTACGAAAAGTCGCACTGTTTGTAACACGCATAATGAACTGTACCTCCGTTTCTTATATTATCTTCCCACCAGACCGGTATTATTAATCAGAGTATTGAGGGCTTCATCTAATGCTGTCATAAGCCGTGACGCTGCATTATATGCAGAAACATAGGCCATCATATTAGAAGCCTCTTCGTCCAGGCTGACACCGGAAACGGAATCTCTGGAATTCTGAATACCGTTCAACACAGTTACATCTGTTTTCAGTGTATTGGTGTTGAAACTGGAA
>CANRXD010000115.1 GCA_947643685.1 uncultured Clostridium sp.
TTCTAAAACCAGCGCTTCCAGCTCCGAATCCGTAATGATATACTCAAACCGGGCAATTCTGGAGACCATTTTTTCGATTTTTGCAGTCTTATTGCGGCTGCTCTGGAAATACTGGCGCACCCGGTTTTTCAGGCTGATGGCCTTTCCCACGTATATGATTTCATCATGCTTATCATGCATGATATAAACTCCCGGCGAAGCTGGGAGTTTTTTCAGTTCTTCTTCTATATTGAAAGGATTTTCATTATTGGAAAAATTATCATTCTCTGTCAACGCAACCGCTCTCCGTCAAATTTTTTCAGCATCAGAATATGCCGCCTGATGTCGGCAATCTGCTCACTTACGTTTTCCCCTGACACCTGTATATCAAGGACTGTGCAGATATTGTCTACTTCTTTTCTGGTGGCCTTTGAAGAAAGTCTCTGAAGGGCCTCCAGCATCCTGTCATATTTCTTTTCATCCATGGCGTCAAAAAAATCTAAAAGACAGGCGTCCACGCCCGGCTTCCATGGCGGCTCCTCTTTCTTTTTATCCGAAGTCTCCCCGTCAGTGTTTACTTTTACCTTTTCAAAACGGAACTTCTGGCTTGCTTTGGGATACTTTTCACGGTCTACTTCTTCCATAAAGCTTTCCAGAGGGCGCACCCAGACTTTAAAGTCCCCGTAAAGGGCCTGATATACCACCATCTTTTCCCCTGTTTCAGAATGGTACGCGATGGTCACGATCTGGTACATCTTATTTTTAAAGTGCCGGTAGAATTCTCCCGGCACTGGTATGGATCTTTCCTGATTCATTTTTTCCTTCTTTCCCGGCTCACATCATTACATTATTCTCCGGCATCCTCCGGGCGGAAATGATAGCGGTTGGCAGCGCTCCAGAGCATCCACTCATCATACCCTGCATCCTTCACTGCCTGTATCTGCTTTTGTATCTCCTCATATCCATAGGAAATGTACTTGCCCTCACCCAGATAAGAAGCCGTAAAATCCTGAAGCCATGGCCTTACCACAGCCTGGCTGCTCACATGTCCGTCGGCTTCCGCCGCCTGATCCATGACGGATTTCGACTTCTGCAAAGCCGCAAGAACCGTCTCATAGGGCTGCTTATCCGGATATTCCAGCCCGAAATTTCCCGCACCATAGTGGGACGGGTAAATCATAGGGCAGATATAGTCCAGATGCTTCGCCATTTCTGTATAGATCTGGCCCACAGCATTGGCATCAATTTCACTGTCAATAATGGTCCCGAACACATCCGCAGACACAAAAAGTCCCTGGGACGCCAGATTTTCATAGGCATATTTCACAAATTCCGTAATCGTGTCTGTTTTGGAGCGCCCCTTTGTAACCTCCTCGTCAAAAACCACCTGTTTCATGGTTCCTTCTGTGGAGAACCGGATATAGTCAAACTGAACCTCATCGAACCCGGCCTCCTTTGCAGCGGTTCCCACCTCCACCAGATAATCCCAGACCTCTATCCGGTAGGGGTCCACCCAGGCCATTCCCTGCTTATCCCGGTAAAGGCTTCCGTCTGCCAGATGGAGGCTCCATTCCGGCTTCTGCTCTGCCAGATAGGGATCCCGGAAGGCCACCACGCGTGCAATCACATAAAGCCCACGCTCCTTTAAGGAAGAAATCAGGCTCTTAATATCTTTCACGTAAGGACGGCATGCGCCGATCTCTGTCACCACCGGAGAATCAATCTGGCAGGTAATCCGGCCCTGATCATCCTTAAAGTCGATAACCACCGTATTGATTTCTGTTCCCTCCATACTGTCCAGAATGTTCTGGAATAATTCCGTGCTCCCTGACATGGGACCGGAAATATAAATTCCGCGTACCTTTGTTGGCTCGCGCCCCGGCAATGCCGGATTATTTTCATCCACAATACGGACAGAAATGGTCTTGTTCTTCTCCGGGCCTACGTTTTCGATGACTTTAATTCCGCTGGTCTCCTCTTCGGCAGGCTCCTCCTCCGGCAGCAAAGCTTCAGCCGTCGTTCCTTCCTCCGGCGCAGGTCTGGAACAGCCTATCAGAGCCAGCAGTCCTGCAAGGGAAACCGCAAATAACCATCTTCTCATGTTTTTCGTTCCTCTTCCGTAGTTTCTTGCTCTCTCTATCTTAACATAAGTATAGCCATTATGGAAAGAAAAAAATTTAAAAAACTACTGTTCAAATGTAAATTTTTGTAAGATAATAGAAATATATGTGAAAAATAGTAACTGTGAGGGTAAAAACCGTTACGAAAACTATACAGGAGGAACATGCAATCATGCAAAAACAGGGGTTCGACAATGCCAAATACCTGGCCATGCAGTCCGATCACATCCGTGAACGGATCGGCCAGTTCGGTGATAAACTGTATCTTGAATTCGGCGGCAAGCTCTTTGACGACTATCATGCATCCAGAGTTCTTCCGGGCTTTGAACCGGACAGCAAGCTCCGTATGCTGATGCAGCTTGCCGATCAGGCGGAAATCATCATCGCCATCAACGCCGCAGACATTACAAAAAACAAAATCCGCTATGATCTGGGAATTACCTATGATCTGGACGTACTCCGCCTGATCCGCGTCTTTACCGACCGCGGACTCTACGTAGGCAGCGTGGTCATCACCCACTATTCTGAAATTCCTGCCATCGTTCAGTTTAAAAATAAGCTGGAAAAAATGGGAATCCGGGTTTACCGCCATTATACCATAAACGGCTATCCCAGCAACATTCCCCTTATCGTAAGTGACGAGGGATATGGAAAAAATGATTATATCGAGACTTCGAGGCCTTTGATTGTGGTAACGGCCCCCGGACCCGGAAGCGGAAAAATGGCCACCTGCCTTTCTCAGCTCTACCATGAAAACAAGAGGGGAATCAAGGCAGGATATGCAAAATTTGAGACCTTCCCCGTCTGGAACCTGCCCTTAAAGCATCCTGTGAATCTGGCCTATGAGGCCGCTACCGCCGATTTAAATGATGTAAACATGATTGACCCCTTCCACCTGGAGTCCTATGGAGAAACCGCCGTAAATTACAACCGTGATGTGGAGATTTTCCCGGTTTTAAGTGCAATTTTTGAGGGAATCTTCGGGGAGTGCCCTTATAAATCCCCCACTGACATGGGTGTCAACATGGCAGGCTTCTGCATTGTGGATGATGAAGTCTGCCGCGAAGCATCCCGCCAGGAAATCATCCGTCGTTATTACCAGGCCCTTGGAAAATTAATAAAAGACGAATCTGCCAACGGGGAAGCCTATAAAATTGAGCTGATTATGAAGCAGGCAAAAATTTCTCCGGAAAACCGCGCCGTGGTTCCGGCTGCCCTCTCTCTGGCGGCGTCCATTCTGGCTCCGGCTGCTGCTTTAGAGCTTCCTGACGGAAAAATCGTCCTGGGAAAAACAAAAGAGTTATTGGGTGCTTCTGCCGCTGTTCTTTTAAATGCAGTAAAAGAACTGGGCGGCATTGACCATGGTCTGGACCTGATTTCACCGGAATCCATCGCTCCTATCCAGGAATTAAAGGTAAAATACCTGGGAAGCATCAACCCGCGTCTTCATACAGACGAGGTTCTCATCGCCTTATCTACCTGTGCGGCCACCGATGAAAATGCCCAGAAAGCTTTAGAGCAGCTTCCAAGGCTCCGGGGCTGCCAGCTTCACACTTCTGTCCTTTTATCAGATGTGGACACCAAAATTTTTAAAAAGCTTGGTATCGACCTGACCTGTGAACCGGTTCAGGGCGATAAAAAATAAATTAACCAAAGGAGGACTAAAATCCATGAACACTCTTCTTCCCAAAGAGCTGAAAGCCTACATTGACGCAAATCAGGATACTCTGGTAAAACTTCTGGATACCCTCTGCCGCATCCCCTCTCCGTCCAATCACGAAGAGCTGCGGGCAGAATTTATCCGCGACTGGTTTGAAAAAGAGGGCTGCAAGGGCGCTTACATCGACAAGGCCTTAAACGTAATCTATCCCTTCCACTGTGAGGAGCAGGCCGATCTTGTGGCCTTTACGGCCCATTCCGACACCGTATTCCCCGACACTACCCCCTTTGATGTGGTCTACGACGGCGACATCATGCGCTGTCCCGGTGTCGGCGACAATACCTCCAACCTTTCCATTATGATGCTTCTGGCAAGCTGGTTTACAAAAAACAATTACATTCCCAAACAGGGAATCCTGTTTGTGGCAAGCTCCGGTGAAGAGGGGCTTGGGAATTTAAAGGGCTGCCGCCAGCTTCTGGAAGATTACAAAGGAAAGCTTTCTGTTTTAGTTGCCCTGGATGGCTCCTATGACTCCATCGTCACTGACGCAGTGGGATCTCTCCGCTACCGGGTGGGCGTTCATACCGAAGGCGGCCATTCTTACGGTAAGTTCGGAAACCTAAACGCCATTCAGGTACTTTCCTCCATCATCAACACCCTGTACACCTACAAAGTGCCCGCAGGCGGACGGAGCACCTATAATGTGGGAACCATCACCGGGGGCACCTCCATCAATACGATCGCACAATATGCGGAAATGCGCTTTGAGTACCGCTCCGATGTCCGTGAAAGCCTGGCTTCCATGAACCGGTTCTTCCTTTCCGTTCTGGATTCCTACCGGAATATGGATAAGGTTGAGCTTGAGTGCGAGCTTTTAGGAGAACGTCCCTGTACCGGAGACGTAAACCACGAGGCACAGGACGCCCTCATTGAAAAAGCCCAGGGCATCATCGAGGCCTTTACAGGAAAGCGGGTAGAATGCCATTCCGGCTCCACCGACTGCAACATCCCCCTCTCCACCGGAATCCCCGCCATCTGCTTCGGCGGACACATGGGAACCGGAGCCCATACCCGGGAAGAGTTCTTAAATGTAAAAGACCTCCATCTGGGGATGGAGATCGTGGCTGCCTTTATCATGACATATTTTTAAAAAAGAGGTTCACTTAAGAACCTCTTCTGGGATATGTACATGGTGACAGTTCCAGAAAGATCCGCCGGCATCACCAAATAAAATCTCTCAAAGATTGGAGAACACTTATGAGTCTGGAAAAGTTTTTTCACCTGAAGGAAAACCACACGGACGTGAAAACGGAAATCATGGCCGGAATTACTTCATTCATGACCATGGCCTATATACTGGCCGTGAACCCCAACATCCTTTCCGCATCGGGAATGGATCATGGAGCCGTATTTACTGCAACTGCCGTGGCTTCCTTCATCGGCACCCTCTGTATGGCGCTCTTTGCCAATTATCCCTTTGCCCTTGCCCCCGGCATGGGTCTCAACGCCTACTTTGCTTACACTGTTGTTCTGGGTATGGGATATACCTGGCAGGTGGCTCTCGCCGCTGTATTAGCGGAGGGCCTCATCTTCATCGTAATGTCCATTTTCAATGTACGTGAAGCCATCTTCAATGCCATTCCCTTCAATCTGAAAAAGGCAGTCAGTGTGGGAATCGGCCTCTTTATTGCCTTCATTGGCCTGCAGAATGCCAAAATTGTCATCGGCAGCGCCACTTTGGTGAGCCTCTTCTCTCTGGACGGCTACAATCAGACCCTTAACGGCCTGACCGCTTCTTTTCAGGACGTGGGAATCACCGTACTGTTAGCTGTCATCGGCGTTATTATCACCGCAATCCTGGTAGTAAAAAACATTAAGGGAAACATCCTCTGGGGAATTTTAATCACCTGGGCCCTCGGAATCATCTGCCAGTTTGCCGGGCTTTATGTTCCCAACGGCGATCTGGGCTTTTACAGCCTGCTGCCCGATTTTTCCAACGGAATTTCCATTCCCAGCCTGGCGCCCATTTTTGGCAAATTCAGCCTGGACGGCGTTCCGATCCTGGAATTCATCGTCATTGTGTTCGCCTTCCTCTTTGTAGATATCTTTGATACCATCGGCACTTTAATCGGTGTTGCATCTAAAGCTGATATGCTGGACGAAGAAGGAAAGCTTCCGCGAATCAAAGGCGCTCTTTTGGCCGATGCCGTCGGCACTACTGCCGGTGCCATGCTGGGTACTTCCACTGTAACTACTATAACTCGATTTAAATAACCTTACAATTTAAGCATTGGTAGTAGTCTGAG
>CANRXD010000116.1 GCA_947643685.1 uncultured Clostridium sp.
GCCGAAAACAGCTATTTCCACCGCGCCATGTGCGCGCAGGATTACAGTGCAGTGACGGCCGCCTGTATGATGAGCAAAAAATCTGTTTTTGAGAAGGCGGGCGGCTTTACGGAAGAGCTGGCAGTGGCTTTTAATGATATTGACTACTGCATGAAGGTGCGGTCTCAGGGAAAGCTTGTGGTTTATGCGCCCTATGCGGTGCTGCATCATTATGAATCCAAATCCAGAGGACTGGAGGACACGCCGGAAAAGGTGGCCCGGTTCAACAAAGAGGTTGCTATATTCGCGAAACGGTGGCCGGAGATTTTAAAAAAAGGGGATCCTTATTACAATCCCAACCTGACCTTAAGAAAATCCAATTTTTCTTTGCGGGACCTTAAAAAGGAAAAAATCGGGGAACCCTATAAACTGGAGGTACCATTAGACTAAGCGCCGGAAAGGAAGAAAGATATGGAGATGCGGACAACGATCATCATTCCAAACTATAATGGACTGCATTTTATGGAACAATGCTTTGAGTCCTTAAAGAAACAGACCATAAAGGATTTCAAAGTTCTGGTGGTGGATAACGGTTCCTCTGACGGAAGCGTGGAATGGCTGAGGGAACATGAGATTCCGTCCATATTCCTTTCAGAAAACACAGGCTTTCCGGGGGCGGTCAATGCCGGGATCCGTGCGGCGGATACGCCCTATGTGATTCTGCTTAATAATGATACGGCCGTGGCGCCGGGATACGTGGAAGCTCTGGAAGAAGCCATCGGCAGATCAAAAAAGATTTTTTCTGTCAGCAGCCGTCAGATACAGATGCATGAGCCGTCTCTGATGGATGATGCAGGAGATATGTACAGTGTTCTCGGCTGGGCATACCAGCGCGGCGTGGGACAGCCTGTGAAGCGGTATGAAAAGGCCCGGCGCGTTTTTGCCGCATGTGCGGCAGCAGGTATTTACCGCAGGGAGGTTTTTGACAGGATTGGCCTGTTTGATGAAATGCATTTTGCTTATTTGGAAGATATTGACATTGGATACCGGGCCAGGCTTTACGGATATGAAAATATATACTGCCCCGAAGCGGTGGTGTATCATGTGGGAAGCGGTACCAGTGGTTCCAAATATAATTCCTTTAAGGTTCGCCTGGCGGCGAGAAACAATATTTATCTGAATTATAAAAATATGCCTGGCTGGCAGATTGCTTTAAATTCTCCGTTTCTGCTGGCGGGAATTCTTGTGAAGTATGCCTTTTTTGTTAAAATCGGTTTTGGGAAGGACTATCTTTCCGGTCTTTTGGAGGGGATCCGCACAAGAAAAAAGTGTATGAGAGTTCCTGACCTTCAGGGACGGCTTAAGGAAGAGCTTATTATACAGGCGGAACTGTTTTTCGGGACATGTCTGTATGTGTACGAATTTTCAAGGCGGCAGATGGCTAAAGTAAGGAAATAGGAGATATTTTGTCTGTTCCTTTATGATATTTTTTTAAAAATATCAGGGATTCTTAAGAAAACATTTATATCAAAAGCGTTTTGTTTCATGTATACTGTTATAATAGAGTCGGAAAATACGGATTGGGAAAAATTGGTGAAACAGCATGATTAAAGACAATCAGTCAAGCCTGAACCGTTTCCATGTGGTACTGGATGCGTTGGTGACAGCGATTTCATACCTGACATCGTGGTATATTGTTATTGGCAGCGGATGGGCGACCCAGCTAGGGAAAAGGACTTTGGAAGCCGGCTTCTACTTCGCCGCACTTCTTATCATTGTTCCGGGCTACCTGCTTCTGTATTCATTTTTTAATCTCTATACGCCCAAGCGCGTTTTGGGGCGCAGGAATGAATTTGGGAAAATACTAAAGGCAAATACCATTGGCCTCCTGATTTTTGGTCTGGTTCTTTATTTTGGAAGAAAAGAACCGCATTTATTTAACTTTTCTCAGAGGCTGGTTGTTTACTTTTATGGAATCAACATCATACTCATAACAGCAGAGCGAAATGTTATCCGAATTGCTCTTCGTTCCGTCCGGTCTAAAGGATACAACCTGTAACATATCCTTCTGGTGGGATATTCCGGTACCGCCGAAGCCTTTGTAGACCGTGTGCAGGTAAATCCGGAGTGGGGATACCAGATACGCGGGATTCTGGATGACAATAAAGAGCGGGGCTATGAGTATAAGGGAATCAGGATTGTAGGAACCATTGACGATCTTGATTATATTCTGGAGCAGAATTCCCTGGATGAAATTGCCATTACTTTAGGCCTTGGCGAATACAAAAAACTGCGCCGGATTGTGGCGCTCTGTGAAAAGTCCGGTGTCCATACGAAGTTTATTCCGGATTACGGAAATATTATTCCGACGGTTCCCTATATGGAGGACCTTCAGGGGCTTCCGGTGATTCATATCCGGCATGTGCCTTTAAATAATCTCCTGAATGCAGGAATGAAAAGAGTTGTGGATATTTTTGGAGCGATGGCGGGAATCCTTCTGTTTTCCCCCATTATGCTGGTAACGGCCATTGCCATAAAAGCCACATCGCCCGGTCCGGTTATTTACTGTCAGGAGCGGGTGGGGCTTCACAACCGCCCGTTTAAAATGTATAAGTTCCGCTCCATGACGGTTCAGGATCCGGGAAAAGAAAAAAGCAGATGGACCACTCCGGGGGATTCCCGCGTGACAGCCATCGGAAAGATCATTCGCCGGACAAGTATTGATGAGACCCCGCAGTTTTTCAATATTCTCAAAGGGGATATGAGTCTCGTGGGCCCCAGGCCGGAACGGCCGTTTTTCGTTGAAAAGTTTAAGGAGGAAATCCCCAGATACATGATTAAACACCAGGTGCGTCCCGGCCTTACGGGATGGGCGCAGGTCAACGGTTACCGAGGAGATACCTCAATCATCAAACGGATTGAGCATGATCTTTACTATATTGAAAACTGGACTCTGGGGTTTGATTTTAAAATCATGTTTTTAACGGTCTTTAAGGGATTTATCAATAAAAACGCATATTAAACGAGGACAGGAATATGAATTATGAAGATGAATTAGAGCGTACCCGGGCAAGAAGAAGCCGGAAGCGCGAAAGTACGACGGCCCGCGGCGGCACACATTCTTCCACCAGGAATGGGGCAAAGTCCACAGCCTCCGAAGAAAGATGGAGTTCTCTTGCGGAACCGGGAAGCCGGGCCAGCAGGAGCTACGGTAATACCCGTGGTTCCAGAAACAGGAGAAAGAAAGGTCTGGGAAGAGGAAAAAAGATCGCCATTGGGGTGATAGTGGGACTTCTTGTGGTACTGGCTGCTCTGGTGGGCGGCGCATACGCCTATTTAAACCATCATCTGGGAAAGGCCAACAGTGCCAATGACTTCAATGTGGATGCGGTCACCAATCTGGAGCTTTCTCAGGAAGTCCGTGACAAGATGGAAGAGGGATACTGGACCATTGCTGTCTTTGGCCTGGATTCCCGCGACTCCTCCACAGGAAAGGGCAATCAGTCCGATGTTATCATGATTGCCAACATTGACAGGAAGACCGGAGAAATCAAGCTGGTTTCCGTGTTCCGTGATACCTACTTAAATGTCAATGACAAGAATGTATACAACAAGATCAACGCCGCCTATGCGGAAGGCGGTCCGGAGCAGGCCGTAAAGGCCCTGAATAAAAACCTGGATTTAAACATTACCCACTATGCTTCCTTCAACTGGAAAGCTGTTGCCACAGGTATCAATATTCTGGGCGGAGTGGATATTGATGTCAGCAGATCCGAGTTTTATTACATCAATGCTTTTATCACAGAAACCGTTAAGGGAACAGGAATCGGCTCTACTCAGTTAAAGAGTGCGGGAACCCATCATATGGATGGGGTTCAGGCTGTTGCCTATGGACGTCTTCGTCTGATGGACAGCGACTATGCCCGTACCGAGCGTCAGAGAATTGTTATCCAGAAAGCCTTTGAGAAGGCAAAGACAGCCGATCTGGCTACTCTGAACAGCCTGGTGGGCAACATGTTTGAGATGTGTGCCACGAATATCGACATCATGGATATTTTGTCCATGGCCAAGGATGTTAAAAAATATCATCTGGGCGAAACCATGGGATTTCCGGCAGCCCGGGGAGAGCAGAGAATTAAAATCGGAAGGGATAACTTATCCTGTGTCATTCCCCAGACACTTGTAAGTAACGTTACAAGTCTTCACAGTTTCCTGTTCGGAGAAGAAGACTACACGCCGTCCAGTACGGTCCAGACGATCAGTAAGAAAATTTCTGACACCAGTGGTCTTTATAACGCAGGCAAGGAAATTGATCATGTTGCAACAGATCAGGGATATGTTCCCAAGGCCACTACGGCTGCACCTGCGGCCACAGAAGAACCGAAAACGACAAAGGAAAGCTCCACAGAAGAAACCAGTGAAAGCGGGACCGATGAGACTTCCGAAGGAGAGTCCACATCGGCGGGAGAGTCTGAATCAGAATCCGGAATGCATCCGGGTATCTGGGATCCGCAGGTTCCATCGGAAAGTTCCGAAAGCCCGTCAGGACCTTCCACACATCCGGGTGAGAGTCCGGTCTATCCGGGGGAAACGGAAGATTACAGACCCAGCAGCCCGGCAGATATCAGGCCCACCCAGTCTGAGGCATTTGGTCCCGGATTCGAAGAGACGCCGGAGGAAGCCACCACATCACCTGGTCCGGCATCAGAGCCGGAGACTTCCGGCCATGGCCAGACATCCATCATTGTGGTACCGCCCACAACGGCGGCGTCAGGCTCCGCGGTGCCCGCAAATCCTGCTGCGCCGTCTTCTCCGGCGGATATGACAGTTCCTGGGGAGAACTTCAACGGTCCGGCGTCCCAGGCCACAAACCCTGCGGCTCCGTAATCAGAAAAATGAATACAAAGCTGTCCGGTATTTTACCGGGCAGCTTTTTTCAATTACCTGCAATTACCTGCAGTACCACCATGCCCTGCGCTGACATGTAACAGTTCAGCCTTGCATCTTCTTGCCCGCGTGCCGCGGACAAGAAGCTCCGGGCGTCCGCCCTATGAAGATTCAGAGTGAAAAATGCTTATGAAAACAAGTTTTCAACGCTTTTTTCGCTCTAAATCTTCGCACGGCTGAACTGTTACCATTATATTAAGCGTCAGCCTGATCTTCTTTGGAAGCTCTTGCTTCAACTTCTTTCTTCTGAACATCACCGGGTGCCTGCTCGTAGCGGCTGAACTCATAGGAAAATTCGCCGATACCGCCGGTCATGGAACGAAGATCTGTATTATAACCGAACATTTCAGACACAGGAACATCTGCAACAATCTCCTGTTTTCCTCCATGAAGGGAATTCATCCCAAGAACGCGCCCTCTTCTTCTGTTTAAATCGCCCATAACATCTCCGGTAAACTTATCCGGAACCACAACCTTAACAGAAGCAATCGGCTCCAGAAGCACAGGACCTGCTTCCATAAATCCTTTTTTGAAGGCCATTGTGGAAGCCATCTTGAAGGCCATTTCAGAAGAGTCAACAGGATGATAAGAGCCGTCAAGAAGCGTTGCCTTGATTCCGACTACCGGATAGGAAGCCAGCGGTCCCTTTAAGCAGCATTCCTGCACGCCTTTTTCAACAGCAGGGAAGTAGTTCTTCGGAACTGCGCCGCCAAATACCTTCTCTTCAAATATATAAGGTGTCTCCAAGTCGCCGGATGGCTCAAAGGACATCTTAACATCACCGAACTGACCATGACCGCCGGACTGTTTTTTATATCTTCCGGGGGCCTCCACCCTCTTGCGGATCGTCTCACGGAAAGCAAATTTCGGTTTGGAAAGCTCCACTTCAACTTTATATCTTCCGGAAAGCTTGCTGACAACAACTTCAAGCTGCTGATCACCAATACCGTACAGTAAACTCTGACGGTTTTCCACATCATTAACTGCCCGCAGGGTAAGATCTTCTTCCATTAATTTGGACAGAGCGCTGGAAATCTTATCCTCATCGCCCTTGGTCTTAGCCGCATAGCGCATATAAGTATAGGGCACGGAAATTCTCGGTTTATGGTAAACGATGGGAGCGCTTTTCAGTGC
>CANRXD010000117.1 GCA_947643685.1 uncultured Clostridium sp.
AGATCAATGATGACGGAAAGGTGATGTACCAGTTCCCGGATCAGTTTTTCTGCTCGAAAGAGGAACTGGTAGGGTATATGGTATCCAGGCTGAACCTGACAGAGACTGATATCCTGATAGTTGACCGGACCACGGGGATTGGTCAGGCGATTCTGCGGCACGCGGGAAAGGCCCGGGTGGGGATTATTATTCATGCGGATCATTTCAGCGAAGGGGGAACCGATGAAAACTACATCCTCTGGAATAATTATTATGAGTATTCCTTTGCCATGGATAAACATGTGGATTTTTATGTTACGGCCACAGACGAGCAGAACAAGCTGCTGAAAGAGCAGTTTCTCAAATATAAGGGCGTTACACCGACGGTTTATACCATACCGGTGGGCAGCCTGGACGAGTTAAAATATCCAATGGCGAACCGCAGGCCCTATTCTGTCCTGACGGCCTCCAGGCTGGCCTCGGAGAAACATATTGACTGGATCATAGAGGCAGTTGTAAAGGCACGGGAGACAGTTCCCCAGCTTTCCCTGGATATTTACGGGAAAGGCGTAGAGGAGCAGAAGCTCCGGGAGCTGATCAAAAAGCATGGGGCAGAAACGTACATTGTCCTCCGGGGGCAGCAGAACCTGAAAGAGGTTTATCAGGATTACGAATTATATCTGTCAGGCTCCACCAGCGAAGGCTTTGGACTGACTCTTATGGAGGCTATTGGAGGCGGGCTTCCCATTATCGGCTTTGATGTGCGGTACGGAAACCCCACCTTTATTGATGATGATGAAAACGGCTATCTCATTCCGGTGGATGAGCATATGACGGCAAAGGAGAAAACAGAGGCGCTGACAGACCGGCTGATACGCCTGTTTACCGAAGCAGATTTGAACAGCTTTCATAAGCATTCTTATGAGAAAGCCGAGAAATTTCTTACAAAGGAGGTGGAGCAGAGATGGAAAGCTGTCGTGGGTTAAACGATACGGTTCTTTTATTGGATAACTATGGGGAAGACAGCCGGACGCTTCACCAGTCTTTTTGCAGCTCCGGTTTTACGGGGCCGGTAATTGTCATTGAGGACGATGGATTTTTCCCGGAGGATGTAATCTCTGTTTATCAGTATTTCAGCGGTGATTTTCAAAAAAGCAGCAGGGCTTCGGGGAAGGCGAGGTATTTTAACCAGATTCATATTCCGGATTATTGGGAAATCAGTGCCAGCAATTCCGGAGGAAAGGTCTGCGACCTGTCCCGGGAGCGGGGGCGTATCTTTTACGCAGAGCCAAAGCATAAAAGGCTGGTACGAGTGGTAGACTGGATGGACGAAAAAGGAACAGTCCGTTCCAGTGATCACTATAACAGGTATGGCGCTTTGTATGCCCGGACTTTTTTTAACAAGGAGGGGAAACGCTTCTGTAAAGCATATTTTGACGGGGAAGGAAGGGAAACGCTTCTGGAGAATTTTGTGACCCATGATATTATCCTGAACCGGCAAGGCAAGGTCTACATATTTAAGAACAAGGAAGCTCTGGTTCTGAAGCTTTTGGAAGAGCTTGAAGCCATGGGGAGCAGAATTTTCTTTAATTCCCTGTCTACCCCTCTGTTTGTATCGCAGCGGATGCCGGAGGGAAGGAAGGAGGATGTGCTCTTCTGGCAGGAAGGGGCCAGGGAGGATATTCCCGGAAACATGCAGCTGATTCTCTCCGGGCAGTCCAGACGGGCAAGAACCATCTATGTACAAAAAAGAGCCAGTTATGAAAAGCTGGTTCAGCTGGGGGCATCAAAAAAAGTCATGAGTCCTCTGGGATTTGTTTATCCGTTCAGCAGGGAAAATACGTTTCAGAATAAAGCACTGATCTGCACTAATTCTGACCGGATTGAAAAATGTGAGGAGCTGATAAAAGAACTTCCCGGGATGCATTTTTATATTGCTGCTATTACGGAAATGTCTTCCAAACTGATGAGCCTGTCTCACTATGATAATGTAACCCTGTATCCGGCGGCACGGACAAAAATCATAGATCAGCTGTTTGATACCTGTGACTATTATCTGGATATTAACCATGAAGGAGAAATCGTATCGGCAGTGAAACAGGCATTTCTGCACAATCAGCTGATTCTCGGGTTCAGGCAGACACTGCATAACAAAACATTTATCCCGGCAGAGCATGTGTTCGACAGCTACGAAGGGCTGGCCGCGTTCTTAAAACGGGTTATGGATCAGAAAGAGCAGATCAGGGAGCAGATCGCCTTGCAGAAACGGGAGGCAATGTCAGAAGAGGCAGCTGCATATGCGGCTCTTTTGAAATAAAATATTTTAAATAGCAGGAGGAAGATTATGTTAGGAACAGGATTAAACCCGGTAAGTGTGGTGACATTTTTGGAGATGATACTGGCAGCGTACAGCGCGGCTCTTGTATTTAACACAGATAAGAAAGCCCTTAAAATTGTCCATACTGTATTTGGGATTATGTGGGTTGTTCTGGCTCTGCTGAATATGTTCGCTTAATGGGAAGGGGATGTTTCGTCAAAAAGGACATCCCCTTAGTTGAATGCGGAGGCAAAAGGAGGTAGTAATCTCATGAATGTATATATTACGAAACTGAATGGAATGTCTTCCATGAATACCGGGCAGTATGTACAGCATATGGCTGCCGATATTGCCCATACCCTGGGAATACGGGAAATGGGGATTTACCGGTACCATGCGGACGGCGAGAGCACAGAAAACCGTGCACGCAGACTGGACGGGATCATTGCGGGAATCAATGCCGGGGACATTGTAATATGCCAGTTTCCAACCGGGAATGGACTGGAATTTGAGCGGACGCTGGTCAGGCATATTAAAGCCTATCATGGGCGGATCGTGATGTTTATTCATAATCTGGAGGCTATGATGGCTGAAAATCCAGGGGGAACATTACCGGATACAATTGGGCTTTACAATGAGGCAGAAGTATTGATCGTCCCATCATATGGGATGAAGCAGTTTTTGCTGGAGCAAGGCATTCATTCCGGAGTAAAGCTTATTGTACAGGAAATCCAGGATTATGTGACCAATTCAAACTCTCTGGATTTGGGGAAGCAAAAAAGGGCGGTCCACTTTGCAGGAAACCCGGACAGATTCCCGTTTCTCAATTCGTGGGATTATGAGATGCCTCTAAAAGTATATTCCAATCAGGAGTGTGCGGGAAAACAAGTGCAGCGGATGGGATGGATGCCGTCAGACCGCCTCCTTCTGGAACTATCCGGGGGAGGATTTGGGCTGGTATGGTACGGTGATGAATACGGCCGCCGTTACCTGGCTGCGAACAGCAGCCTGAAACTCAGCGCGTACTTGGCTGCCGGAATACCGGTGATTGTCCCAAGGGAGATTTCCAACCAGTGTCTGATTGAGGAAAATCACCTGGGAATCGCAGCGGATACCCTGGACGAAGCGGTGGAGACCGTAAAAAATATGACAGAACAGGAATACCAGGAATATGTATCAGCCGTATCCCGGTTTGCTCCCCTTTTGCGGCAGGGATTTTTCACAAAAAAATGTCTTGTGGATGCCCTTCAGATGGCAATGAGGAAGGACATGTACGTGTATTCCGAGTCAAATGCGGTTTGTACCATGCCGGAGGGGAAATTTGAATATGCCTGCCTTAAGGAATCTTATGGAGGGAATCTGGCATTGTCGTGGACTTTCCGGGGGGAAGCGGAAGGATTTTTAATTTATGACGCAGATTCCGGGAGATTAATAAGGGAAGTGTGTGATGGCTTGGGACATTATCTGCTTTTGAAGAATCAGCCCCAGGGGATACATTTGATTGTAAAGGCTTATGTCAGGGCCGTAAAAGGGAAAATAGTGATAGCAGAGTCGGATGTGGCGGCTGTATCCCAAAAATCCCAGGGACAAAATCTGGTCAGCCTGATTATGCCTGCTTATAATGCGGAAGAATATATTGCCAGGAGCATTGACACTGCATTAGCCCAGTCGTTTGCGGACATGGAAGTGATTATTGTGGACGACGGCAGTACTGATGGGACCCGGGAAATTATCCGGTGGTATGAGGAGGAATATCCCCAGGTAAAGTTTTTTTGTCAGCCAAACGGAGGACAGGCATCGGCCAGAAACACAGGGATAAGACAGGCTGCCGGGAAATATATCGGCTTCATGGACAATGATGATATGCTGAGGCCGGATATGATGGAAAGATTGTATGGCGCTGCCATGAAAAATGACTGTGATGTTGCAATGACATCGGTATACATGCTGAGAGAAGAGGGGTATGTGGAAATGACAACATACACTATGGAGGAAGATACTGCTGTTTCCATAGATGAATTTTTCGATAAATACATCACTCTTTCTCCTGTGATCTGGAATAAACTGTATCGTGCCTCTCTTGTAAAAGAACAGCCATTGGCCGTGAATATAACATATGAGGATGATGCATGGACGCCCTATGTTTTATCATATGCCAGGCGGGTTTGTTATATAAATGCTCATCTGTATGAATATGACAGAACGATCCGGAATACAACGGGCATACATGCTTCGTGGAGGAAACCAATCGAAGAAAAATTCCTGGATCATAAACAATTTATTCTGTTCTTTTTAGAGAACGGAAATCCCGAGAAAAGGCCTTTGTTGAAACGACTTGCTTTGAGATACTTGATGGCATTTATGAATTCTTATTCGTATCCGAAATATGGGGAATTAAAAGAGAAAATAGAACAGATGTAAATAGAAAATATTGGAATGGTGCAGGGGGGATAGGATGAATGTATATATCACAAAGCTAAATGGAATGTCTTCTATGAGTACTGTGCAATATGTACAGCATATGGCTGCCGATGTTGCTCATACCCTGGGGATACGGGAAATGGGGATTTACCGGTATCATGCGGACGGCGAGAGCGCGGCAAATCGTGGACGCAGACTGGATGGGATCATTGCGGGAATCAATGCCGGGGACATTGTAATATGCCAGTTTCCAACCGGGAATGGGCTGGAATTTGAACGGGCATTGGTAAAGCATATGAAAGCTTATCATGGGCGGATTGTGATATTTATCCATAATCTGGAGGCTATGATGGCTGAAAACCCTGAAGGTACATTGCAGGATATAATTGGTCTCTATAATGAGGCAGAAGTATTAATCGTCCCGTCCCTTGGGACGAAACAGTTCCTGTTAAACCAGGGCATCAGGGCAGGCATGAAATTTATCATTCAGGAAATCCGGGATTATACGACCCGGCTAAACTCCCTGGATTCGGGGAAATTAAAAAGGGAGTTCCACTTTGCAGGAAACCCGGACAGATTCCCGTTTCTCAATTCTTGGGATTATGAGATACCTCTACAAGTATATTCCAATCAGGAGTGTGCGGGAAAACACGTACAGCGGATGGGATGGATGCCATCAGACCGCCTCCTGCTGGAACTATCCGGGGGAGGATTTGGGCTGGTGTGGTACGGGAATGAATATGGCCGCCGTTATCTGGCTGCGAACAGCAGCCTGAAACTCAGTGCGTACCTGGCTGCCGGGATACCGGTGGTTGTCCCCAGGGGGATTTCCAACCAATGCATGATTGAGGAAAATCATCTGGGGATCGCAGCGGATACTCTGGACGAAGCGGTGGAGACCATAAAAAATATGGCGGAGCAGGAATACCAGGAATATGTGTCAGCCGTGTCCAGGTTTGCTCCCCTTTTGCGGCAGGGCTTTTTTACAAAGAAATGTCTTGTGGATGCTCTTTTAATGGCAATGAGGAAGGACATGTACGTGTATTCCGAGTCAAATGTGGTTTGCGCCATGCCGGAGGGACATTTTGAATATGTCTGTCTTAACGAATCTTATGGAGGAAATCTGGCGTTGTCATGGACTTTTAAGGGAGAGGCGGAAGGGTTTTTAATTTATGACACAGATTCCGAAAGATTCGTGGGGGAAGTTTGCGACAGCCTGGGACACTACCTGCTTTTGAAAAACCAGCCCAAGGGGATACGGCTGATTGTGAAGGCTTATGTCCGGGCGGTAAGAGGAAAAATGGTGATAGCAGAGTCAGATGTGGCTTATATAAGAG
>CANRXD010000118.1 GCA_947643685.1 uncultured Clostridium sp.
CCCTGGCCGCCTCTGTGCTGGCTGCGGTCTGCTCCCGCCACTTTACCAGACCCATCTATAAAATCCGGGATGCCATTGAAAAGCTGTCCGAAAGTGATTTTTCCGTCCACCTGGATACCTCCGGGCAGGATGAGATCGGAAAACTGTCGGCTGCTGTCAATGTTTTGAAAGAAAATCTGGAACAGGTAGATGTGCTCCGCAGGGAAGTAATCGCCAACGTGTCCCATGAGCTCAAATCTCCTTTAGCTCTCATTTCCGGCTATGCGGAGATGGTGAGGGACATTGACTGGAGAGATGACAAAAAAAGGGAAGATGATCTGAATCTGATTCTCCAGGAATCCGGACGGATGAGCGAAATGGTCAATGACATTCTGGATTATTCCAAGCTGCAGTCCGGTTACACAAAACTAAATCTGGAATCTTTCGATATCTGCGAACTGGCAGAGGCGGAAGCCTTCCGCTGCAGGGCCAAAGCCGCTGAATACCAGATCCGGCTGGAATTCCATCACCCGATGGACTCTCTTACCGTTCAGGCAGATGCCCTGAAATTAAGCCAGGTCCTCCGGAATCTCCTTTACAACGCCATTAACCACACGCCGGAAGGGGGCGTCATTACCATAGACATCTCACCGAAAGATGGCCGTTTTCGCCTGTCGGTCAGCAATCCCGGAGCGTTCATTCCAGAAGAGGACAGAAAAATTATCTGGGAGCGGTACCAGCGAAGTCAGCATCAAAATGGCCGACACCTGGGTACAGGAATCGGCCTTTCCATCGTAAGTACAATTTTAACCGCCCATCAGATGCCCTATGGCGTAGACTGTAAGAATGGGCAAACCATCTTCTGGTTTGAATTCTAGTTTTCCTGCACCTGGATTCCCCTTGGCCCCACATGGGTGGCAAAAACGATCTGGGTGCTTGTCTTTCCAAACTTCTGAAGCTGGCCTAAGAAGGTATCAAGCTGCATGGTGCTTTCAAAGGCCACTTTCATAATCACGGAATATTCACCGGTAACGCTGCTGCATTCAAGAATGTTCGGAATATTCTCTGCGTATTTATAGAATTTCTGCTTATCCTCCGGCAAAACGTTCAGATTGATGAAGGCTATAATATGGTATCCTAATTTCGTGGGATTCACCTGAGCCTGGTAAGCCGTGATGATATTGTCCTTCTCCAGCTTTTCAATTCTTGCCGACACTGCAGGAGAAGAAAGGAACGTCTTTTCTGCAATGGTCTTTAAGGATGTTCTTGCATTCTGCTGCAAAATCTGAAGTATTTCCCTGTCAATATGGTCCATGATCCTTCTCCTTTATCCCGCTGCTGCATTGCAGCCAGTATTACAATTCTATTTCCCCGTGGAATACCTCAGTGGCAGGTCCCGTCATGTAGACCGTGTCTTTCTCCCTGTCCCAGCGGATGGAAAGGGTTCCGCCCAGGAGGGCCACCTCCACCTCCGGTTCTGTTTTTCCGTTTAACACGCAGGAAACGGCCACGGCACAGGCACCTGTTCCGCAGGCTAAAGTTTCCCCGGAGCCCCGCTCCCATACCCGCATGGACACATGTTTTCTGTCCTTCACTTCAACAAACTCTGTATTGGTTCTGTCCGGGAACTTCTCATGGACCTCAAAATATGGGCCGACTGCTTCCATTTCCAGGTTCTTCACATCGTCCATAAACACCACGGCATGGGGATTCCCCATGGAAATCCCTGTATAAAAGTATTCCCGGCCGCAGACGGTAATGGATTCACCAATTTCGGAGGTGCAGACCGGCTTTCCCATATCCACAGTTACCGTCTCCACCTTACCGTCCTTTACATGGAGACTCAGATGTTTTATTCCCGCCGCTGTCTCCACGTCAATTTCTGTCTTATCCACAATCCCGTGATCGTACACATATTTTCCCACACAGCGGATTCCATTCCCGCACATCGCGCTTCTGGAACCGTCCAGATTGTACATATCCATCCGGCAGTCTGCAATCCCGGACGGTTTTATGAGAATCAGGCCATCGGAACCGATTCCAAAATTCCGGTTGCTGACTTTCACTGCCATCTCAGAGGGATTCTCCACTGTCTCCTCAAAGCAGTTCACATAGACATAATCATTTCCGATTCCCTGCATTTTTGTAAATTTCATGATTTATTCTCCAATATGTTCCATCCCCTGTGCGAGGATTGTTTCTATGTGGCTGTCAGCCAGGGAATAGAGAACACTCTTACCGTCCCTGCGGAATTTTACCAGCCGCATCTGTTTTAAAATCCTGAGCTGGTGGGAAATGGCAGACTGCCCCATTTGAAGAAGACTGGCAATATCGCAGACGCAAAGTTCCGACTGGCTTAGGGCATAGAGAATGCGGATTCTGGTGGAGTCCCCGAACACCCGGAAAAATTCCGCCAGGTTCTGAAGCTCCTGGCCCTGGGGCATTACTTCCATGACCTGCTTTACTACCTGCTCATGTACATATATAAAATCACAGTGCGGAGCAATTTTTTCGTCTTCTTTCCTTCCCACGTTCTGGCCCCTTTCCGGAAACCGTTTCTATCGAACCAGGAACTTGCTGACCTCAAACTGGTCCTCTGAAATGTCTTTCTTCATATTTAATGCTTCCTGAATATCAAAGTCCACAAACTGGCCGTTCTTGTAAGCCACAATACGGTTGCTCTTTCCTTCGCTCAGAAGCTGGGCTGCCTTGGAACCCATAACGGAGGCGTAAACACGATCTTTGCAGGTCGGGGTGCCGCCGCGCTGAATATGGCCGATGATGGTAGCTCTGGTTTCAATTCCCGTGGCTGCTTCAATACGCCTTGCCATGGAAGTTGAGTGGCCAATGCCTTCGGCATTGATGATGATGTGATGCTTTTTGCCGCGTTTTCTATTTTCTATGATACGATTAATCAGATACTGTTCATTGCCGTCATAGCGTTCCGGAAGCAGGATATCCTCAGCGCCGTTTGCAATGCCGCACCACAATGCGATATAGCCGGCGCGGCGTCCCATTACCTCGATGATGCTGCACCGTTCATGGGATGTGGACGTGTCACGAACTTTGTCGATAGCCTCCATGGCAGTGTTGACAGCAGTATCAAAGCCAACGGTGTAGTCAGTACAGGCAATATCCAGGTCGATGGTTCCCGGAATACCGATGGTATTTACGCCAAGGGCTGATAATTTTCCGGCCCCGCGGAAGGAACCGTCGCCGCCGATAACTACCATACCGTCGATTCCATGTTTTTTACAGACCTCGGCTCCCTTCTTCTGGCCTTCCTCTGTGCGGAATTCCTCACAGCGGGCCGTGTACAGGATGGTACCGCCGCGGTTTATGGTGTCCGCTACACTTACGCCGTCCATGTCTACGATTTCTTCCTGAAGGAGCCCTGCATAACCTCTCATGACACCTTTGACTTTGAGGCCTTTATGAATTGCTGTTCTTACCACAGCACGGATGGCTGCGTTCATTCCGGGAGCATCTCCCCCGCTTGTAAGTACTCCGATGGTCTTAACCTCTTTTTTTGTCATATGATTTCCTCCATGAACTTCCTGTTCAGACAGGGATTTTTTATCATTGTAATGCGAAGCGTGTGTGCACGCCGCAAACCCGCCGGGCACGCTCTAAAAGCCTTCGGCTTTTTTCGCTTTGCGGCTGTCGCCGCATGCAGGTGCACGCCGCAAACCCGCCTGATGTGCAAGCACATCATTCGGGTTTCCGGCGTACACCTGCGCCCGGCTCATAGCTATAAAACATTTTAATCTATTTTTCCCTTGATTTCAATGGTTTTTTGCACAACTTTGACATTTTTTTCACCAAGTATTCCATACAATACGGATAAAAGTGGATCACCGGCGTTTATGGACCAGTTTTCGGAGAGCCTTTTTAATTTTCTTTCTTCCTTTAAATACATTATTACCCGGTCGTTTCCTTCTGAACTTCTTAAGGCGGCCATGACACTGTCTATTTGCCGGTCATAGTCGTTCTGGTTCTGGAACTGGAGCCATAACTCATTGGGGATGTTCTGGAAGGGAATGATCTCCTCGCAGATCAGCTTTCCTGCCGGGTCGTCTCCGATGGAGACGCGCCCCCGCATGAATACCTTGGCCTCTTCTGTCAGATTTTGCTTGTGTTTTTCGTAAATCTTTGGAAAGATCAGCGCTTCCACGGTTCCTACCATATCTTCTAAGGAAACGAAGGCCATCAGCTGGTTCTTCCTGGTAGTCTTTACTTTTTTGGCCGTTATCATTCCTCCCAGAACCACACTGGAGCCGTCTTTTGCCACGGTTTTTCCATCCTCATCCACAATGAAATCCGAGGTTTTGGCTGTCACGTTTTTCTGCCAGATCTCCTGATATTCCTCCATGGGATGGCCGCTTACATAAATGCCCAGGGTTTCTTTTTCAAAGGCCAGAAGCATTTCTTTTTCAAATTCACCCACCTTTGGAAATACGATCTGGAAACTTGTCTTTTCCTCCTCCGGAGCAATGTCGAAAAGACTTAACTGCCCCTCCATTACGAATTTTTTCTCCCGCGCCTTGTTTTCCAGAAGCTCTGCTGAGACGTAAAGCTTCTGTTTTCTGGTTCCCGGAAGGGAATCCAGAGCTCCGGATTTTATGAAGCTCTCAAGTGTTCTCTTATTGACTTCCTTATTGGACATTCTGGTCACAAAATCTTCCAGGGTGGAAAAAGGTCCGCCGTTTTCCCTCTCCTTTATGATTACCTCCACCACCGAGCGGCCCACGCTTTTTATGGCGGAAAGGCCATAGCGGATTCCGTTTCCGGATACGGAAAAGTCCCCGTATCCCTCATTGATATCCGGCGGCAGAATGGCAATTCCCATGTTCCGGCAGGCCAGAATATATTCAGACACCTTTGTCGCATTATCCATCACCGAGGTCATGAGCGCCGCCATGAACTCCCGGGGGTAATAATATTTTAAATAAGCAGTCTGGAATGCAACCACCGCATAGGCGGCCGCATGGGACTTGTTGAAGGCGTATTTCGCAAAGTCTGTCATGTCGTCATAAATCTGGTTGGCAGTGGCCTCGGGGATTCCATTGGCAACACAGCCCCTGACGCCTTCGTCCTCATTCCCATATACAAAGTTCTGGCGCTCTTTTTCCATCACCGACGCTTTTTTCTTGGACATGGCACGGCGCACCAAATCGCTCCGTCCCAGGGTATAACCTGCCAGATCCCTTACGATCTGCATAACCTGTTCCTGATAAACAATACAGCCATAGGTAGGGCTTAAGATCGGCTCAAGCTGAGGACAGGTATAGGTAACGGAGGCCGGATCGTTTTTGCCCTTTAAGTATTTTGGAATGAAATCCATGGGACCCGGGCGGTACAGGGAAATACCGGCGATGATGTCCTCTAAGCTGGTGGGCTTTAACTCCTTCATGAAGGTTTTAAATCCTCCGCTTTCCAGCTGGAACACGCCCTCGTTTTTTCCCGTGCCGATGGCTTCCATAACCTTCTGGTCGTTATAGTCAATATGGTCCAGATCCAGCCTGATCCCATAGTCCTTCTCAATCATATGAACGGCATCCCGGATTACCGTCAGTGTCCGAAGGCCCAGAAAATCCATCTTTAAAAGCCCCAGCTCTTCCAGGGTTGTCATGGTAAACTGGGTGGTGATCGTTCCGTCCGCTCCTCTGGATAAGGGGACATATTCATCGATGGATGTACGGCTTATGACCACTCCGGCCGCATGCATGGAGGTATGTCTGGGAAGCCCTTCAAGCCGCATGGACATGTCAATGAGCTTCTTCACCTGCTCGTCCGTATCATAAAGTGCCTTAAGCTCCGGATTCTTCTTAAGTGCCAGCTCCAAAGTAATATTAAGCTCCGCAGGGACCATTTTTGACACCTGGTCGCATAAGCTGTACGGCAGGTCCATAACGCGGCCCACATCCCGGATCACACCGCGGGCCGCCAGGGTACCGAAGGTGACAATCTGGGCCACCTGGTCCTTCCCGTACTTTTCCACCACATAATCTATGACCTCCTGCCGCCTTTCATAACA
>CANRXD010000119.1 GCA_947643685.1 uncultured Clostridium sp.
AGGCAGAGGTTGTCCTGGAGACTCTGAAAAGAGACGGAATCTGTTTTTCCAGAAGAGAATATGTCAGAAAAAAATATGAAGAAAGCGCCCCCATCTTCACCGCCGCATACGACTGGTTTGTGAAAGAGGCTGCCCGGCATCTTCCAAAACCCGAAGGGGCAGAATATCCCTACTGGGCCTTTGGGGACCTGTACAGTGTAGACCAGTCTGCCGGAAACCAGACGGTAACGCTGCGCCTTCCGGCAGACCAGGCCGTTTATTTTGATATGTATGACTGGAACAAAATTTTGTGCCTGAAATATCTTGGTGAAACCGAGGAGGACGAAAAGGCCTTTGGCCGGATGCTTTCCGATTATGGAATCCGAAAGGAAAGCGATGTGATTCTTACGAACTTTTATCCGGACTTAAAATATCAGGTCATGGAGAGCTGGAAGCGCCTGTTTCGCCATCATGAGGCCATTCTTTCCGGAAACCGGAAAGAGGTCAGAAGCGTTCAGGCCGGACTATGGTGTTTAAAGAGGGAATGGCTGTAACCGTTCCCTCCTCCATCCTTAAGATCTCGTCTGACAGGTAATACACAGCCTTTAAGTCATGGGAAATCAGGATACAAGTCAGGTTAAGATCGTTTCTTAAGTCAGCAAACAGGTTTAAGATCTGAGCTTGGACGGATACATCCAGGCTGCTTAAGGGCTCATCCAACAGCAAAAGCTCTGGTCTGGCTCCCAGGGCCCTCGCAATACAGATTCTCTGAAGCTGTCCCCCTGAAAACTGCTGGGGATACTTTTTCATTTCCTCCGGGGCAATTCCCACCGTCTCAAGAAGTCTTGCCGTCTCCTTCCGGCATTCCTCCCGGTTCATATGAAAAAAATTCTTAAGGGGTTCAGAAACAATCTGAAGTACATTCTGGTGAAGATTGACTGCATCCAGACTGTTTTGGAACACCATCTGGATTTTTCCCCTGACTTCCTTACTTCCCACGGGTTTTCCCCGGTATAACACCTGGCCCGAATCCGGCTTTTCGAGGCCTGAAAGAATCCGGCAGAGGGTGCTTTTCCCGCAGCCGCTTTCTCCCACAAGCCCCAGGCATTTCCCCTGCTCCAACCGGAAGGAAATTCCCTTTAACACCTCCTGCCGGCCGTTTCCCCGGCCTCCGTAGGTGCGGGTCACATCATTCACTTCCAAAAGAATTTCACCCATGTTTCTCCTCCCCGTGTCCGCTCCAGCAGTTACACCGGCTAAAGTGCCCGGGACTCATTTCCCTGAGGGCCTGTTCGTTTTCTTTACACACCCGTTTTGCAAAGGGACATCTGGGGGCAAAGGGACATCCAGGTCCCACATTTTCCCCAAGCCGCGGCGGATATCCCTCCATGGCCTTTAACCGTTCCTTTGAAAAAGCCGGGCGGGAGCGCAAAAGACCGCCCGTATATGGATGGAGCGGGTTCCTTAAAACAGCTTCCTTCTCCCCCCATTCCACAATCTGCCCTGCATACATCACATAGACCGTATCGGCCATCTGGGAAATCACATCCAGATCGTGGGACACCAAAAGAATGGAAATCCCTTCCTGGCTTTGGCAGTCCGCAAGGATCCGGAGCAGTTCTTCCTCTGTGGCCCGGTCCAGGGCTGTGGTGGGCTCATCGGCCAAAAGAACCTTGGGCCCCAGTCCTAAAACCAGGGCAATCAAAAAACGCTGGAGCTGCCCGCCGCTTAATTCAAAAGAATACCGCTTCCATACAGACTCCGGCTCACGAATTCCCATCCGGGCCAGACGTTTTTGGGCATTTTCCCGTATGCCGTCCCACTCTCTTCTCGGATGCCCTTCCAGGAAATGAGCTTCCATGGTCATCCGCGGGTCAAAGGCCGCCATGGGATTCTGGGCCACCAGAGCCAGCTTTCTTCCTCTGAAGCGGTCCATGGCCCTGTCATCCTTTATGGGTACTTCCCCGTTCTCCAGGTAGACCTCTCCCCTCACAGACCATTTTTTCGGTTCCAGAAGTCCTAAAACTGCCTGGCAGGTGAGAGATTTTCCGCAGCCGCTTTCGCCTATGATTCCTGTACAGCCCTTCCTTTTTAAAGAAAGGGTCACGTCCTTTACTGCCGGAACCAGTGCTTTTCCTGCTCTCATGGAGACTGACAGGTTTTCGATCTGTAAAATCACGTCTTCCTTTTTCATGTCCGTTTCTCCTCCAGAAGGTCGCGGGGCTGGTCCCCCAGAACGTTCACGCTGATAACTACTAAAAGAATGCAGATTCCCGGCCAGAACATCATTCCCGGCTTATCCCTATAGCTCCGCCCATCACTTATCATCATACCCCACTCCGGCTCCGGCGGCAGGATTCCAAGTCCCAGAAAAGAATATCCGGAAATGGATAATAAGGCACCGCCAAAATCAATGGAAAGAACGGAAAGCATCTGGGGAAGAATAGCCGGGAAAACGTGATGAATCAAAATAGCACTCCAGCCGCTTCCCGCCAGCCTGCTTGCCAGGATGGAAGGGCGGGAAAGCTCTTCTCTTGTGAGATTCCTGGCCATTCTGGCATACCATATCCATCTGGTAAGAAGCAGTGCAATACAGACATTCCCGATTCCCACACCCAGAATACTCACAATAATAAGAACCAAAACCACGCCGGGAAAGGCCCGCAGCACATCGCTTCCCTTCATAATCAGACTGTCTGCGGTTCCGCCCAGGAAGCCGGATATCATGCCGATTCCCGTTCCGATCACGGCTGCGGCGGCCGTCACAGCCGCAGCATAGCCCAAGGTGTTCCTGCCGCCCCACAAAAGCCTGGCCAGAAGGTCTCTCCCCAGGTAATCGGTTCCCAGGGGATGTTCTCTGGACATTTCCGCAAATTTCATGGTAGGGTCCACCAGGTTCGGGTCACAGGAGGCTAACACCGGAGCCAGAAGACAGGCTGCCGCCAGAAATACCAGACATGCAATGCAGCATGCCGCAGTAACTTTCCTTCCCGCTTTTCTCATGCTCTGCCTCCCACCCGCAGCTTCGGGTTAAATGCCGCACAAATAAGATCGCACAGCAGATTGGCTGTTACAAAAATCACCGACAAAAGAAGAATATATCCCTGTATCATGGGATAGTTCCGGGCTGCCACCGCATCCACACACATTCTGCCAAGGCCCGGCCACGCAAACACATTTTCCACAATCACAGACCCGGACAGGATTCCGCCCAGATGAAGGCCCAGAGTGGTAAATACCGGAGTCAGGGCATTGGGAATCACATGGCGAACCATCACATACCCCTTGGAAAGTCCCCTGGCCCTGGCATGGCGCACAAAGGGACTGCTCTGCACCTCCAGAATGCTGTTTCGCAAAAGCTTCGTATAGGTGGCAATGTACGAACAGGCTAACGTCAGGGACGGAAGCACCAGATGTTTCCAGGTGGTCGCCCCCTGTACGGGAAGCAGCTTCCACCGCAGGGCAAACAGCGACACCGCCAGAAAACCCAGCCAGAATTTTGGCATGGCGGACCCCAAAAACGTAAAGGCCCGTATGACCATGTCGACTGCGCCTCCCGCATGTCTGGCAGAAAGGACTCCCAGAATCAGGCTTAAGGCCAGTACCCATCCAAGGGCCGCGAGGGCCAGAATCCCCGTATACCGAAGATCTGCCGCCAGCTCCTCTGTCACCGGGCGCCTGGTCTGATAGGAAAATCCAAGATCACCCTCAAGGACCTGCATCAGCCACTTTCCATACTGCACCGGAAGAGGAGCGTCCAGCCCCAGCTCCTTTTCCACCTCCGCTATGGCCTCCTCCGTCAGAGGGGCATTGATGGAATTTAAATAGGCCGTGGCCGCGTCCCCGGGCAAAAGACGCACCAGCACGAACGCGGCCACAGATACAAAGAACAATAATACAATCAGACTGACCAACTGTCTGCCAATATAACGGGTCATGGGGTTACTCCACATACATTCCGCCGATTCCCATTCCGCCGTGGCTGGATTCCAGGTCCAGTCCTGCAAGCTCGCTGTTATAGATTGCCAGGGTGCTTGTCACTGTAAGCGGAACATAAACAGCCTCGTCATGGAAGCTCTGCATGATATAATCAAAGTTCTCCTGAAGCTTCACAGAATCTGCCTGGCTTAAGCAGTCCAGCATAATATCATCCAGCTCTGACTTGTTGCTCATGCCCTTCTGGACGGTATTGAACTTGTCTCCGTCAGTGGCCATGGCTGCCAGCGTTGCGTAGGGCTCATAGGAGCCGCCCCAGGAACTGTAAATCAGTACGCCAAACTCTCCGGCCGCCCAGTTCTGACGGTATACCTGGCTGTCCTGGGGAACGATATTGAGCTGGATTCCGGCCTGTGCATACTGGGACTGTAAAATCAGTCCGATGTCTCTGTCATTGGTTACGGAGGCGTCATAGATCAAATCCAGCTCCAGATTTTTTCCATCCTTGGAGCGCACCTTGCTGTCTCCTTCATAGACCCATCCGGCCTCATCCAAAAGCTCATTGGCTTTATCCAAATCATAAGAATAGGGGGCTATTCCCACATTGGTATAGGGTACGTCTGTGGAGAAATATGCTGTTGCGGGCTTTTGAAGTCCTCCGAAGATTCCCTCGGAAATGGCCGTGTTGTCTGTGGCATATTCCAGGGCAAGACGCACATTCACGTCTCCTGTGATCTCTCCGCCTGTGTTGATATTCAGATTGGAAATACTGGTGGTGGGAGCCATCTCCGTTTTAAATCCAGCCGCTTCCATTTCCTTATACATATCTGCAGTAATCTGGGTGGAATCCACCATCACATCGATTTCCCCTGCCTTCAAAGCAGTGGCCGCCGTGTTGACATCGGGAATTACCACTGCCTTCATATACTGGACCTTTGGCTTCTCGCCCCAGTAATTTTCATTTCTCTCAAACAGGGCATACTGGTCTGCCACATACTCCTTTAACACCCACATACCGGTTCCAATGGGCTCTGTAATTCCGTTGTCATAGGGGTCACCCTCTGCGGGGAATCCGTTTTCGCCCAGCATTACCAGCGGACGGCTGAAGGTGAAGTCATTTAACAGAGAGTTGCAGGGGGTATTGAGATTCAGCACCAGAGTCAGATCATCCGGTGTTTCCACACTCTCCAAGGACGCCAGGGAATTTAAGAAGGAGTAGCTGTCCGCATGGTTTGCCACAGCTTCAATATTCTTTTTGGCAATTGCCGAGTTAAAGTCGGTTCCATCGCTGAATTTTACGCCTTCTCTCAGGTGGAAGGTATAGGTGAGTCCGTCGGGGGAGATATCCCAGCTTTCTGCCAGCTCCGGCACCACGGCGCCCTTTTCCAGCGCTACCAGGCTTTCATATACCCAGTCCTGGGCGGCCATCTGGCTCTTCATGGTATGCGGGTTCAAATCTCCCACATCCTTGGCCATCCGGACAACCAGAGTGTCCTTTTCGGTGCCTGCGGCCTCTTCCTGCGCCGTTTCCCCGGCAGTCTCGGATTCCTGGTCCGTCTGGCTTTCAGCGGCCTGTGTACTCTCTTCTGCCGCCGGAGTCGTCTGTGTGTTTTGAGTGTTCTGCCCGCCGCACGCTGCCAGAGATAAGCTCATGGCCGCTGCAAGCAAAACTGTAATTCGTTTTTTCATGTCCATATTCCTTCCTTTCCCTTCACTCAGGCATAAAATCTTTCTTATGGTACGAAAAAGGAGCCCATTATGAGCTCCTTCGGTATGCAAAAAACTGCCTTGTCCGGATCCGGACAAGACAAAAGCGCCGACAAAGCTTTCACAGGAAGCGTCAACAACAGCCAAGCAGGTTTCCTGACTCACAGATCTTCACGTCTTCTGCGCCTTCTCATACTTTTCGTACAATGACATACTGCAGAAACACTCCCTGCTCACAGTGGCCGGACCGTCCAGGATTTCCACCTGGTTCTCTTTTACCCGGCTTTCTAAAAAGCCGGCACTTAACCGTATTTTTATTTTGTTGTCTCGATTATAAACGGGTTTTCAACACTTGCAACTGAATAAAATTCTTAGAAACCGCAGAAACGCGGT
>CANRXD010000120.1 GCA_947643685.1 uncultured Clostridium sp.
AAAGTTTTCACAAAATGAGGAACTTTATGAGAAGCTGAAAAAGACCGGGTCGGGAATTTTGGCGGAGTGTGCCGTTATGGACAGAACCTGGGGGATTGGATTGTCGATGAAAGACCCGAATCGTCTTGATATGAATAAGTGGAGAGGGCAGAATCTTCTTGGCTTTGCTGTGATGCAGGTCAGAAAACAGAAATGTGATGTGTCAAAAAAGTAAAAAAGTTTACGCAGCAGAATCGCGAAAAAGAAGTTTTTACAAAAGGGGTCAGGATTAAGAATATACGGTCCGGCAGCCGGGGGGTACAGCCGCCGTCTTCTGTAAAACGGGTGACAGCGGCTTTCCTTCCTTAATTTACCTCTTTTAAGTCCAGCTTCGGCGAGGCCACCAGGGAGTAATTGGTATGGTACACCACAAACCCGGGGGCAGCGCCAGGGACCTTTTTTAATGTTTTTCTCTGTACATAGTCTATTTCCACTTTATCATTTTCCCTGCCCTTGGAGTAGTAGGCGGCCAGAGCTCCGGCCTCTTCAAAAGTCTGGTCTGTAAGCTCCCTTCCATCGGCCTTTACGATCACATGGGAGCCGGGGATTCCCTTGGCGTGAAACCACCAGTCGTTGCCGCCTGCGAATTTAAAGGTCAGTTCCTCGTTCTGATAGTTGTTTTTTCCTACATAAATATGGAAGCCATCGGAAGAGAGATAATGGTAGGGCTTACTGGTAATCTTCGGTTTCTTTCCGCCCGTATTGTGGCGCCTGATGTAGCCGTACTCCACCAGCTCTTCTTTTATCTGCACCAGGTCGTCCTCAAGCCTTGCAATATCCAGAGAGGTGGCAATGGATTCCAGGTGCAGAAGCTCTGTCTCTGTCTGTGCAAGCTGCTCTGTTACGGCCTCAAAGGTTCGTTTTTGTTTATTATATTTATCGAAAAATTTCTGTGCGTTTTCCCGGGCGGTCAGAGTGGGATCCAGGGGGATGCTAATTTCTGAATTGTCATAATAATTGAGACACTGAAAGCTCTTTTCCCCGCCAGAAAGACCATAGGCGTAGGTATTCAGGAGTTCTCCGTATATTCTGAATTTTTCCCGTTTTTCCGTATCTTTCAACTGCTTTTTCTGAAGGTCCAGTTTCCTGGATGTCCGCTCCAGGGCTGTGGTTACAATCTTTCTTAAATCTGTGGACTTCTGGTGGATTCTGGACAGGGTATTTTTTTCGGCATAGTACCGCTCCAGAAGCTGGCTGATGGTGGGATAGTTTACAAGACGGTAGCCGCTTCCTTCATACATGGTGAGGGGAACGGAAGAGAACTCCACAGGTTTTTCTCCCTGATAAATGATAGAGGGGGAGAAATTCCCTTCCCGAACATCGTCCATCATCCAGTTCAGAGCATGATAGAGATGGGTAAGCTCTGCATCGGAGCATTCCCTGGCGGAGATATCTCCGTCCATGGAGGCCAGGTGGCAGATCTGGGCGGCGGCCACAGGGCTTAAGCCCGTTAAGTTCATATACAGGGCCCTGGAAAGGGGCTGGGGAGTGGCACCGATTTTTTCTTTGAATTCCTCCTGGGAAATTTCCAGAGGATTTTTCTTTTCCCCGGAGTGGGGGATAAAGTAGGCGCGGCCCGGAAGAACCTCCCGCACAGAGCTTACCTGGGCGGAAATATGTTTAATACTGTCTAAAATCATGTCGTTTTCATCACAGAAAATAATGTTGCTGTGCTTTCCCATCAGCTCAATCAGAATAAATTTTCGTCTCAGATCGCCCATTTCATCCAGGTGTTCCACTTCCATGCGGATAACGCGCTCCATTCCGGGCTGAGTGATGGAAATAATCCGGCCATTGGCGATGTGCTTTCGTAAAAGCATGCAGAAATTAGGGGCCGTCATGGGGCTTGGTTTATTGGCTTCCGTAAAATAGACAAGAGGGAGGCTTGGGTTGGCTGAAATTAAAATCTTAAAGTTTTCCCTGTTTCCCTTTATGGTTAATAATAGCTCATCCTTTTCCGGCTGTGCGATTTTGGAAATCCGGCCGGAGAGAATTTTCTGGTTTAAATCATGTACCAGATTGGCGATTACAATTCCGTCAAATGCCATGTTTATGTCAATTCCTTTCTTAATATGGATGTGATAGTATCTGTAAGTTCGTTTACTGTATGGGTCCGGTTCCTGGCACAGGCGTGGGCAGGACCGTTGCAGATAAGGCAGGTCCTTTCGGAGAGACCAAGATCCTCTCTTGAGACCTTCTTTTTGTCCGGGCCTATGATATCAATGTCAAAAAGCCGCCCCAGAGGGGTACCGTCCTCGATGGAGACGGCCAGCTGTTTTAGTTTTTCTTTGGGGGCATCCACGGCCCAGAATGCCTCAAGCCCCGTTTTTTCCATAAGAAATTCTCTGGAAAGAACCGTAAGATCCTGTTTTTTCAGGCTGTTCTCAATGGAGGAGATTCCAAAGAAGAAGGCATCAGGTACAAGGGGAAGCACCTTTATGGGGCCTGGAATGTTTAAGGTAAAGGAAATCAGAGGATTTTTGTGGGAGGAGAGAAGCTTTTCCTGAAGGAAAACCCGCCGTTCCCTGGCATTTAACATGTCGGGAAGCTCCACAGCTGTTCCCACAAGGGCCCTTGCGGCGGCAGCCAGGGCATCATAGTCAGGTTCGTCTGTCCGGGCGATCAGCTCTCCCTGTCCATGAAGCCCGCCGGGATGGTTTTTGATTTCATGGAGCAGCTTCAAAAAGCCGTTCATATATTTGGTCAGGTACGTATCCTTCCGGTAGCAGGCATAAAAGTGCCTGGGATTTTCCACGCCAAGAATGGGATAAGTAAAATAAGGAGAAGAGTCATGATTGCCGGTGTCAGCATAGGCATCGGGACAGGCCATGACTACCGGGCTTGTGGCCACCACATATTTTCCCACTTCAATGCTGATGGTTTCCAGACCCACGCGGGGTTTTAAGTCTCTGGTGATAAAAAGGGTATCCAGGATGCTGCGGACCGAGTGGCCGGGCTTACTGCAGATGAAAGTTTCATCCCGGGCTTCCTTTATGTCAATGGGAGTTCCCGGGGTAATCCGGCTGGCCATACGGCAGCTTTTGTTGACCAGAAGCACAAGATTTTCCTGCTGGATTAAGTCATAGACCAGTTCCTCATATCTGGGGGAGGTGGTTAAAAGGGCAATCCCCACAGTCCCCTCCAGAACACTTTGTTCCATGGAAGCAGAACCCTGTTCATAAAGCTCCAGATCCACATGGGGGAACATTTTTTTAAAACGCGGATAAATATACGGAAGGATTTCCATTCCCCTCTGAACAGAGATTCCAAGACGCAGTTTGCCGAATTCTTCGTTGCTTAACTCTTCAATCTGCTTTTTCAAATTGGTGGAAATGGTGGTAATTTGTCTGGCGGCATCAACGTAAAGCTGCCCGGCAGGCGTCAGAGAAATGGGGTCCGTGTTCCGATTGAAAATCGGAGCTCCCAGATTGGATTCTGCCGCTTTAATAATCTGGCTTAAGGAAGGCTGTGAAACGTAGAGTTTTTTGGCAGCGGCTGTGAAGCTGCCTTCCTTTAAGACGGTCAGTATATATAGCATGTGCTTTTCGTTCATCTCATACCCTCCCTGCCATGTGCATTGTCTGTTACGTCTGTTTTCTATGGTAGCATAAATGTATGGGAAACTCAAGAAGCAGGAAGGAATAATGGGACATTTCCCGTAACAGTCCAGCCTGGGCCTTTGCACTTGCTGCAAAGTCCGTAAGAATACGTGGAGGTTGGAGAGAATCCAGCCCTTCGCCGTAGGCGAACTCTAAATGGGCTGGATTCCGCCTCCTGCCATATTCGGCGGCCTGCTCTTCTTACAGATACAGGGGGAGCTGTTTTCAGTGACATTCTTGAAATGGGCTTTTACAGTACGTAGATTTATGGTATGATACCAGAGTCAGAAGGTCATGTATGGCATGCCTGCATGTCGATACAGTGCAGAGCAATCCGTGGTATCATAGGGGTCAAAATACCTTTTGCCCCCAACACCATACGATTGTTTTATCCGAACAGGACAGGATGGAATCATATTTTTGAAGAGCAGGTATCTGGAGTGAGAAAAGTATGTAACAGTTCAGCCCTGCATCTTCTTGCCCGCGTACCGCGGACAAGAAGCTTGCGGCGTCCGCCGTATGAAGATTTTCACAGAAAACGCTTATGAAAACGAGTTTTCAACGCTTTTTTACCCGAAATCTTCGCAGGGCTGAATTGTTACAAAAATATTGATGTGAGGAGTCAGGGGCGAAACCATGAAAAAATATAATTTGGACAGGTTTATAAAAGCACAGAAGCGGGATTATGAAACAGCGCTTAATGAAATCCGCCGGGGGTATAAAAGGAGCCACTGGATCTGGTATATATTTCCCCAGATTGCGGGGCTGGGCTTCAGCCCCACTTCTCAGTATTATTCTATTGCGTCAATAAAAGAAGCAGAGGCTTACATGGAGAACGCTTATTTAAGAGCGCATCTGATTGAAATATCGGAGGCATTGCTTACGCTTGATTCCAGGGATCCGGAACAGGTTATGGGACATCCGGACGACTTAAAGCTTAAGTCATCCATGACATTGTTTGCCGAAGCGGCGCCGGAGGAGACAGTTTTTCAGGCAGTTCTGGATCAATATTTCGGCGGAGGAAAGGATCAGAGAACACTTGATATTTTGACGGCTATGAGAGGAGCAAAGGTGCAGAATCCATGAAAAAAATAATGGGAATTACTTTGATAATGCTTATGTGTTTTATTATGTCCGGATGCTTAAAAAATGAGCCGTATGTGGTCCATACATATGAGGCCACTGCTCCGGAAGCTGTCGAAGAATGTTTTGAAAATAATAAGTTTGTCACCATGGTTCCGTATTATGAGATGAGTGATGGTACCTGGAAAACAAATGACTTTACATATCAATACAGATTAGAGGTTACCGGGAGAATGAATTGTGCAGAGAAAGACAGCACCTATGTCTTTTTAAGCAACATAAAAGAGATTACGTTTGACCAGGCATGGAAGGCAAGCGGACTTAGCAGTGATATGAATGACTATTTCGAAGAAAAAGATGCAAGGCTTGTGGCCATGAAATAGATGGTTTCATTATTGCCAGAGGCTCTGTTATAGGGGCTTCGTTATTTCAGATCTTCAGAGTCGGCCACCGGATAGGGCAATCGCAAAACGTTTTGTTTTTTTGGTGTATCAGGCAAATAGAAAAACGCAAAAGGCACACGGTATTGCTTGGCGAGAGCCTTTGCTTGTGGCAAGGTTGGATGCTGAGTACTTCGGGTGTTACAATTGCTGGAATACTCTTTGCCATTGTTATCGCCTCCTTTTTCAATAAATATAAGCCCTATGCTATGCTAATAAGGCTATCCTTAAAAGCCTTCGGATAAGATAACCTCATAATAACTTTCGGGAACACAATAACATAAGCACATACCGTTCCTTCACCAAAGCGATCATGCAACAGACTTTTACCATCGGGACAGAAACTAACCTCGTCCGGTAGCGACCTCAAATACGGTAATACAATGGTTTTTTGTTGGACAATCAGGAAAGTTTGCTTCAAGCGCAACAACTTGCCCTTCTCCAAAAACGTCATGTTTTACGATAGCTCCTGCCGGTATTAAAAGTTCTTCTGAATCTTTGCGAGCAAGAGTCTTTCCTGCGATCTCAGATGCTTTTTCAGAAACAGTAGCATCAATGTATTGCTTCCAGGCAGGGGCTTCCAGAATATCTCTGCGAGATTCGCACTTAACAATCAAATCTCTGAGCTTTTTAGGATTTGCCTTGTTCGATTCAAACATTGCCACAAAGTATTTCCGGAACTGCCCTAATGTCAGAGGAACAATATCCAACCGCTGCTTTACATCGTTTTTTGTATACCAAATACCGTGTCTGAAAGTCTCTGCTGTGTTGGTATCAATGCGGACAGCAATAAACATACCGTATACAGGCTTATCATATTTCAGAACAGCATCGGAAACATGCCGTCTGACAG
>CANRXD010000121.1 GCA_947643685.1 uncultured Clostridium sp.
GTGAGGCATATCCCGGCGACGTATTCTATCTGCACTCCAGACTGCTGGAGCGTGCTTCCAGACTGTCAGATGACCTTGGCGGCGGCTCCCTTACGGCTCTGCCGATTATCGAGACCCAGGCCGGAGACGTTTCCGCCTATATTCCGACCAACGTAATTTCCATTACCGATGGTCAGATCTATCTGGAGACTGAGATGTTCAACTCCGGATTCCGCCCGGCCATCAACGCCGGCCTTTCCGTATCACGAGTTGGCGGCGCGGCACAGATTAAGGCCATCAAAAAGATCGCTGCTCCTATCCGTGTAGAGCTGGCCCAGTACAGAGAGCTGGCTTCCTTTGCACAGTTTGGTTCCGAGCTGGATGCCAGCACAAAGGAACAGCTTGCACAGGGGGAAAGAATCAGGGAAGTATTGAAACAGCCGCAGTATCAGCCCATGCCTGTGGAGTATCAGGTTATGATTATCTATGCGGCCACCCGGAAATACCTTCTGGATATTCCTGTCAGCGACGTTTTAACCTTTGAAAAGGATTTATTTAAGCATATTGATACGAAGTATCCGGAAATTCCAAAGAGTATCCGTGAGACAAAAGAACTGAAGCCGGAGACAGAAGAGCTTCTTAAGAAAGCCATTGAAGAGTGCAAGGCAGCAAGATAAGGCAGGTGATAAATCATGGCAACCATGAGAGATATTAAACGCAGGAAAGCCAGTATTGAAAGTACCGAGCAGATTACCAAAGCCATGAAACTTGTTGCCACTGTCAAGCTTCAGAAGTCCAGAACCAGAGCTGAAAATTCCAGGCTGTATTTTAACATGATGTACCGGACGATTCAGGAGATGTTAAAAAAATCCGGCGGGATTGAGCATAAATATCTGAAAGCGGGAGACTCCCCTAAAAAGGCCGTTGTGGTGATTTCCAGTAACCGCGGCCTTGCCGGAGGATATAATGCCAATATGGTACGTCTTGTGACCGGAAGCGGGATTCCCGCAGAGGATGTAAAGATCTTCGCAGTGGGAAAGAAGGGCCGGGACGGTTTGTCCAGAAAAGGATATGAGATCACGAAGGATTATTCTGAAGTGATCAACGAGCCCCTGTATTCCGATGCCATGCAGATCACCAGTGAGCTTTTAAAGCTCTTTGAGAACAATGAAATTGGGGAAATTTACCTGGCATATACAGCCTTTAAAAACACGGTGAGCCAGGTTCCCACCTTCATGAAGCTCCTTCCGGTGGATTTGAACGCAGCAGGCTTAAAGGACGGCGGGGAAGAAACAGAGGGCCTTAAGCCGGATCTTCTCCTTATGAATTATGAGCCGGATGAAAGCGAAGTTCTGGATGCAATCATCCCCAAATATCTGAGCAGTCTGATTTATGGGGCATTCCTTGAGGCAGTGGCCAGTGAAAATGGCGCAAGAATGACAGCCATGGATTCGGCTACCAATAACGCCGAGGAAATGATTGCAAAGCTGTCCCTGCAGTACAACCGTGCAAGACAGGGCTCTATTACCCAGGAGCTGACGGAGATTATTGCAGGTGCCAATGCGATTGAAGGATAGTTCGCGTTTCCTGCCCGGACGGCAGGGAAACAACTTTGAATAATGACAAGGAGAAACGAGATGGCAGAGAAAAAAATTGGTAAAATCACTCAGGTCATCAGTGCCGTGCTGGACATTAAGTTCCCCCAGGGCGGTCTTCCTGAAATCAATGACGCCATTGAGATCACCAGGAAAGACGGCGGAAAGCTGGTTGTGGAGGTGGCCCAGCATTTGGGCGATGATACGGTGAGATGTATCGCTCTCGGCCCCACCGATGGTCTTGTCCGCGGAATGGAGGCTGTGGCGACCGGCGGACCCATTATGGTTCCGGTGGGAGAAAAGACATTGGGACGTATTTTCAATGTACTTGGCGAACCCATAGACAATAAAGAAAAACCGCAGACAGAAAAGTCTTTTCCAATCCACAGGAAAGCTCCTACATTCGAGGAGCAGTCTACGGAAACAGAGATTCTGGAGACAGGAATCAAGGTAGTTGATCTGCTCTGCCCTTATCAGAAGGGCGGCAAGATCGGTCTGTTCGGCGGCGCCGGAGTAGGTAAGACTGTTTTGATTCAGGAGCTGATCCGTAATATTGCAACGGAGCACGGCGGCTATTCTGTATTCACAGGAGTAGGCGAGCGTACCCGTGAGGGAAACGACCTGTATTACGAAATGCAGGAATCGGGAGTTATCAATAAGACTACCATGGTATTCGGTCAGATGAATGAGCCGCCGGGAGCGCGTATGCGTGTGGGCCTCACAGGTCTTACCATGGCAGAGTATTTCCGTGATGAAGGCGGAAAAGATGTATTGTTATTCATCGACAATATTTTCCGTTTCAGCCAGGCAGGTTCCGAGGTGTCCGCACTTTTGGGTCGTATGCCTTCAGCCGTAGGCTATCAGCCCACCTTACAGACAGAAATGGGCGCCCTTCAGGAGCGGATTACCTCCACAAAGAACGGTTCGATTACATCCGTTCAGGCTGTTTATGTGCCTGCCGATGACCTGACAGACCCGGCTCCGGCCAATACCTTTACCCATCTGGATGCAACAACGGTGTTAAGCCGTTCCATTGTGGAGCTTGGTATTTATCCGGCCGTTGACCCGCTGGAATCCACCTCCCGCATTCTGGACCCGAGAGTTGTGGGTGAGGAGCATTATAAGGTGGCCCGGGGTGTGCAGGAAGTGCTGCAAAGATACAAGGAATTACAGGATATCATTGCCATGCTTGGTATGGATGAGCTTTCTGAAGAGGACAAGCTGACCGTATCCAGAGCCAGAAAGATCCAGAGATTCCTTTCCCAGCCTTTCTTCGTGGCCGGGCAGTTTACAGGAATGGAAGGCCGTTATGTGCCGCTTTCTGAGACCATTCAGGGCTTTAAAGAGATTCTGGAAGGAAAGCATGATGACATTCCGGAGAACCTGTTCTTAAATGCAGGTAATATTGATGATGTTCTTGCCCGCGTGAAATAGGGGGTGAGGACATGGCGGAAACAATGAAGCTTCAGGTGATCACACCTGATAAAGAATTTTTCCAGGGAGACGTGTCCATGGTGGAGCTTAATACCGCCGATGGACAGATGGGTATTTTTCCCCAGCATATTCCGCTGACTGTGGCAGTGGCTCCGGGTGTTTTAAAGATTCATGGGGCAGAGGGGCTAAGACAGGCCGCCCTGCTTTCGGGATTTATCCAGATTCTTCCGGAGAAAATGACGATTCTGGCGGAGGCCTGCGAGTGGCCCGGGGATATAGACGGAGCAAGGGCAAACGAGGCGAGAATCCGTGCCGAACGCCGTCTCACCGAGGGCAGTGCGGAAACCGACATTGCCCGTGCGGAAGCAGCGCTCCAGAGGGCGTTGGTGCGTCTGTCTCTGACAGGAGAAAAATAGTAACAATTCAGGTTATCTGGACAGTTACGAAAATAAAAAACGGACAGGGCCGGAGAAGTGTACCGGAAGCCTGTCCGTTTTTATTACATAATGAACGCCGTTCAGTTACTGATCATTGGTCATGTTTAATTTGTCAAAGAGATAGAACACGAGGCTTAAGATCATTCCGGTGACGCATGCCAGGACCATTCCGGTCAGCTGAACATTTCCGAAACTTACTTTGATGCCGGAGAGGCCGGTCACAAAGATTACCGCCGTTAAAGCCTGGTTCCTGTTTTTGCCATAATCCACCTGGGAATCCACCAGAATGCGGAGACCGGAAGTGCCTATCATTCCGTATAGCAGGAAAGAAATACCGCCAATGACCGGGCCGGGGATAGTCTGAATCAGGGCCGACAGCTTTCCGATGAAAGAACAGATCATGGAGAACACGGCCGCTCCCGCAATGACCTGCACGCTGTATACTTTTGTTACAGCCATAACCCCGATGTTTTCGCCATAGGTGGTGGTGGGAACGGAGCCGATGAGACCGGACAGCATGGTGGAAAAATTATCTCCGAAGATGCTGCGGTGAAGTCCCGGATCCTTTAGGAGATCACGGCCCACAATTTTACTGGTTACCACCTGGTGTCCGATGTGCTCAGAGGTGATGACCAGAATGACCGGAAGAATAATCATGATGGCTTCCAGATTAAACTTAGGGGCTGAGAAGTTGGGGAGGGCAAAAAACGGGGCAGCGGCCACAGCGGAAAAATCAACGATACCGCAGACGATGGCCGCCGCATATCCGGCGATTACGGCAATGAGTATCGGAATGATGGATAAAAAACCGCGAAAAAGTACAGAGCCAAATACGGCAAAGCCGAGGGTTACCAGGAACACAATAACATTTTTCGGATTAATTACTTCATCTAAAAGTCCGGCATTGGAAGCGGCACTGGAAGAAAGCTCCAGACCGATTAGGGCCACAACAGGTCCCATAGCCGCCGGGGGAAGGACCACATCAATCCATTTATATCCGATTTTGTAGATGATAAATGCCAGAATGCAGCCGATAAAGCCGACAGCAACGAAGCCGCCAAGGGCATATGCATAGCCGAGTTCAGGATTTGCGATGACAATACCTGCCGGAGCAAGAAATGCGAAACTGGAACCAAGATAGGCAGGCGCCTTTCCTTTGGTAATGAGGATAAAAAGAAGAGTTCCCAGGCCGTTCATAAATAAAACGATTGCCGGATTGATGCCGAACAGAAATGGGACAAGGACCGATGCGCCGAACATGGCGAACATGTGCTGGATACTCAGAGGAATCAGAAGCTTAAAGGGAACTTTTTCCTCTACCTGAATAATTCTGCGGTTTTCCATACTGACCTCCTTAAAAATAACCTGTCATTGAGCGTTTTTCGTAACAGTTCAGCCTCCTCCTGACCTGTTACTTTATCATATCACAAGATTTGATTTTGTCCAACGGAAGTTACAAGCTTCTTGTCCGCGGTATGCGGGCAAGAAGGTGCAAGGCTGAACTGTTACGTATTTGCAGGTTTTTCTGGAATTGGCCCTTACATATATACTTTGTAGCCCAGTTCTTTTTGAAGCTTCATATCGGTTGCCACACTGATTCCGGATGTAGTCAGCATGTCGCCGGAGATAGCGGCATTGGCTCCGGAAAGAAAGCAGGCTCTCCCCTTATCGGCCATGAGACCGCGTCCGCCGGAAAGACGAATGAAGGCATCCGGCATCACGAAACGGAAAACAGCTACGATGCGGCGCATATCATCAATGCTGAGCCTGGGAAGAGACTCAAAAGGAGTTCCTGGAATGGGGTTCAGCATATTGACCGGAACAGAATGAATATCCAGCTCCCTGAGAGTCAGAGCCATATCCACACGGTCCTCCGGAGTCTCTCCCATTCCCATGATACCGCCGCTGCACACGGTGAGTCCGGCCCGTTTCGCGGACCTGATGGCTTCTATCTTGTCCTCAAACGTGTGAGTGGTACAGATATTTGGAAAATTATTTCTGGAGGTTTCCAGGTTATTATGTACTCTGACAGCCCCGGCCTCTTTCACCTTTTTAAACTGTGCTTCGTCCAGGAGGCCAAAAGATACACAAACGGAAATTCCGGTTTCTTTGCGGATGCGGCGGATAGCATCGCACATTTTATCTACTTCTTCATTGCTCAGACGTTTGCCGGATGTGACGATGGAGTAGCGAAGCACGCCCTGGTCATCGTTTTCCCTGGCCTGCTTTACAATTTCATCAGCTCCGAGAAGAGGGTATTCTTCAATGCGGGAGTGATAGAAAGAAGACTGGGCGCAGTATTTGCAGTTTTCAGAGCAGTGGCCGCTTTTTCCATTGATGATGGTGCACATATCAAAGCGGTTTCCACAAAAATGGATGCGAATTTCATTGGCGGCTTCACAGAGCTCTTCCAACGGGGCATCATAAAGGGATAAGGCCTCTTTCTTGTTGATTTGACCGCCGGATAAAATATGGGATTTTAGTTTTTCTGCTTGGGACATAATTGTTTTCTCCTGTATGCTATCATAATAAACGGACATGCCTGCTGACGCAGGT
>CANRXD010000122.1 GCA_947643685.1 uncultured Clostridium sp.
TTTATTTGTAAAATATGGGTTTGAAATATGGTTCACAGGACGGGGAAAACCGGACGAAAACAGACGTCAAGCTTGTTTGTAAGGCAGTTTTTGTCCGGTTTTCCACATCGGGCGAACGCCCGATGCTTTTTGTCCGTCTTAAAACGGACAAGAAGATGCCCATGAATAGAAACATTAAGTTGCACAGGAAGAAAAGGTGTGATATGATATTTTTTGCCAGACATGGTGTTATATGGGAAGCTATCGCCATGGAAAACAAATCAAATCATTGAAAAACAAATCATTTATCTGTTTTTTTCATTCTTAGGAAATTTATAGAATCCATATTTTCAGCCCGAAATCGGGCATCAAATCCGTTTTGTAATCAATTGTAACAGGAATACAGGTACAGGAAGCCATTGTCTGGGGAAGGAAAATAAATTATAATGGAGGTAGGTTCTCATATGACTCCCGGAAAGGAGAATGTATGGGAAACAAAGAACGCGCGGGAAAGCAGCCGCTGGAGGACCGGGCGTTAAAAGCAGCGGCACAGTTTATGGGACAGGAGCTTCTTCCCTTCCTTGGGATTGAAGGCACTATGAAGCGTATTGCACCCACAGAGCAGGTACACATGGAAATCAGGGATCTGATGGAAGATTTCAACTTTGAAATGGAAGACGGAACCTGGAAGCATCTGGAGTTTGAAAGCGACAGCATTACAAAAGAAGATTTACGCCGGTTCCGGGCATATGAAGCCGTACTCAGTTATCAGTATAAGGTGGAGGTGTCAACCTATGTGGTATGCAGCTTCAGGGTTTCCGCAATACGGTGTGAGCTTAAGGAGGGCCTTAATACATACCGTGTGCAGGCTGTCAGAATGAAGGCGCATGATGCGGATCCTGTGATTGCAGAATGTGAGAAAAAGCAGGAGGAAGGACGGCTTTGCAGGGAGGATTTGATAAAGCTGCTTCTGGTGCCGCTGATGGGAGGCGGAATGTCTCAGCCGGAAAGAATCCAGAAATGCCTGAATATGGTAAAAAAAGAGAAGGAGTCTCTGGGACAGGAAGACACAGCGCGGATGCAGGCGGTTTTATACGCATTTGCAATGAAATTTCTGACAACGGAGGAACTGATGGAGGTAAAGGAGGGAATCAAAATGACAATACTGGGAGAAATGATAAGACAGGATGGAATTGAGGAAGGAATCAAAGAAGGAATAAAGGAAGGAATGGAGAGGGGAATACAGGCGCTGGTGGAATCCTGCCAGGAACTTGGTGTGCCCTCCGGTGAAATCATCATAAAACTGATCGAAAAATTTACGCTGACAAAAGAGGAGGCGGAGGAACGGTACAGGAAATATGGTAACAGTTCAGATACCCTCTAACTGCTTTTCATAAAACGGAAAGCATATTGTAGAGTTTTAAAAGCCGGATGTCTTCCCGCGATATTTTCAGCTTCTTTAAAAGAGCTTCATCTTCTTTAAGCCGGGTTCGGGAAAAGAGCATTTTTGTGGCAACAGGCATCATGGGGCGTGTGGAAAAGCCGTTCCACAGTCCCCACTTGGTATCTGAGTTAAGGAAAGCGGCCAGTATCTGTACACTGGCCTTTTCCATAGGACTGTCCTGATTGGTCAGCTGGATATTGGTCAGTGCATCATAATGTTCGATATATCCCAGGTAAGTATTTTCACAGACCTGATAGTGCTCATAATCACTGAAATTCATATACATCATAATCTTACATCCGGAGTTCACGGCCCCGGACAGAATGTCAAATACGCAGCGGATCAGATGGTTATTCCTTCCGTCAAACAGATAAGAATAGAAGCTGGACAGTCCCGCAAAAAATGAGGGACTGACACTGACGGGCCGGGACAGGGGAGTAACAGAAGGGAGGGTATATATAAAATACTCAATATGTACGTGAAGAGTCCTGGCAATCAGGTAGAGGGTTTCAATATCGACAGGGATTTCTCCTTTTTCGTATTTGGATATGGTGGATTTGCTTTTTCCGATGTTTTGGGACATTTCTTCCAAAGTCATTTTATTCTGTTTGCGGCATGAGCGTATCTGCTTTCCCACCAGGGCGCTGATTTCCTGCATATGGATTTCCCCGTTCAATCTGATTTCCCCCATTCAAAAAGTGAATATAAATCAAAAAAGACGCAAATCTCGACTGTCTTTACAAATTATCTTTCATTCTACAATAAATCATTCTTAAAATCCATAAAATACGAAAAAAATAATTCATTTTTCCACTCACAATAGAATTTTGCCTTTTTGATTTTCTGCTTTTATTTTGATACAATCCAGTTGTAACTGTTCAGTACCTTCACAGTTACGAGCAAAAATTCGTTTAAAATCGGCTCCGCCGACGGGATTTTTGCCTTCTGGCCCGGGATCTCTTACGGTCAGTGCGGTTAATGCACAGACCTGCTGAACAGTTACATCCGGTTATCAAATAAAAATTCTCAAAACAAAGAAGAAAAGGAGCAGAAAAATGTATAATTTTGATGAGATTATTGACCGCCGTCATACAAATGCCATGAATACTGACGGATTTCGCGATTACATTTTCCACGCAGATGAGAGCATGACCTTTCCGTATAAGGATGAGGAATTTATCAGAATGTGGGTGGCAGATATGGAATTTGCCACGCCGGACGTGGTCATCGATGGTATGAGAGAGCGTTTGGACAAACGGATTTTCGGATATACCAGAGTGTTTGAGAAGAGTTATTACGAGACCTTCGCTGGATGGTGCAGACGGCACTATGACTGGATTTTTAAGCCGGAGGAGCTGGTTATGTCCAACGGAATTATTCCGGCACTGTTTGAGTTGGTTGAGTATATCTGCAGACCGGACGAAAAGGTTCTCTTTCTGACGCCTTCCTATGCTTATTTTAAATATGCAGCGGAGGCAGGCAAACGGGATTATATATGTTCTGACTTAATTTACAGGGATGGATATTATACCATTGATTTTGAAGATTTCGAGAAGAAGGCGGCAGATAAGAAGACGACCCTCTTTATTTTCTGCAATCCTCATAATCCCAGCGGAAGAGTATGGAAGGAGGATGAGCTTAAGCGCCTGGCAGATATCTGTGAGAAAAACGGGCTGTGGGTGATTTCCGATGAGATTCACTGTGACCTGCTCCGGCTCAGTGAGCACCATATTCCCATGGGAAAGATCATGTCCGATTATAAGCGTCTGATCACCTGTATGGCAGCCAGCAAAACTTTTAATCTGGCAGGCATGATGATCTCCAACGTGATAATCCGGGACGAGAAGATGCGGGCGATCTGGCTGGAGCATCACTACAATTTTGATAACCCCTTAAGCATCGCAGCTGTGCAGGCCGCTTACGGAAAGGGAGATGAGTGGCTGATGGAACTGAGGGCCTACCTGGATAAGAATTTTCAGTTTACCAGGGAATATCTGGCCAAACATCTTCCGAAAGCAAAGTTTAGAATCCCTGAGGCTACTTACCTTGCCTGGGTAGATTTAAATGCGTATTTTGAACCGGATGAGAATCTGCCATTGTTCTTTGCCTATAAAGCAGGAGTTCTCCTGGAGGGCGGCAATATGTTTGTCCAAAGCTCCGATGGATTTATCCGTCTGAACCTGGCCTGCCCAAAAGCTGTCCTGGAGGAAGGATTAAAGAGAATCTGCGAGGCAGTGAATACCAAACATACAGAAAAGTATCTGGGAGAGAATCAGTAAGCATTAAGCAAAAAGTAAAAGCAGAAATTGGAACAGATTCCGGTGAACCTGGAAAATGGGAAGATGTCAGATTGGACAGGGGCAGCCTTATGTAGGGGACTGCCCCTGCCTGCAGTTTCCTGTGCACCCGTGGATGAGTACAGAATGCCCAAAGCAGACGTTTTGGCTTACAGCTCTTTTTTATTTTCAGCTCCGGGAGTGGTGACAATTATTTATTCCTTTTTCTCTGCTTTTGCCAGGGCGGCCTTGATTGCGTTCATCAAAGCCGTGGAGGTATATTGGGAGCCCGCCGGATATTCGATGCCTTCCAGAGACTGTTTTTCCACGATCTGCGCGGCCAGGGAATCCATGGACGGCTGCATCAGGGGGAACATGGTAGTGACGGAATCACTTAAGGGCACCAGGGCAATGGAATTGATGCGGTCCGCGCTGACGGCCACTTCCACATTGACATTCTGGCTCCCCAGCACAATGGAGGCAGAATAAAGTCCGGGGGCAAAGGTGGCAGCCGTCTGCTCTTTGGCTGGTACAGATGGTTTGCTTTTAGGCCGGAACATGAAAAGGAGCAGCATAATTAAGAGGATGGCAAGACCGATAAAAATGGCGGTGTAAATAATTTCCTTCATTCGCAGGACAACGATTCTGGTTTTTGAACTCATGGTTTCGTCCTTTTTAAATCCATTTGATACAGTTTATGTGGAAGGAGGGCCGGATATTCCCGGACGAAAAATGCTGTGCAGGAATGGAAGGAATGTGGTATACTCGAAATATAATGCCTGTGAAAACAGATACGCCTGAAAAAACAGATATATCTGAGAAAACAGGCAGCACCATGTGGGAACAAAAGAGGAAGGATGGAAGAGAGCATGAAGGGCTATGGGATGAATGGAGCAGCGGATTACAGGAAAATAAAGAAGAATGCGGCAATTTTCATGGGAGTGGGGATTGCTGTTATGATTTTGGGTACAGCGTTTCTTCTTGTGGCGGGCGCCTTGTTTCTGGATGCCGGGGTAAAGGCGGGGGAGAGCCGGGAGAAGGAAGAAGTCTTTGATCCGTTTCGGCGAACGGGCCTGGAGTCTTCCTATCAGACCATGGACATCATAGGCCTTTCTTATGATTTCGCGGAAGATTTTAAGGGAACTTACCATTATTACCTTGCTTTTACCAATAACCTGGAAATTCGGGTGATAAAAATGAAGGGGGAGTTTCCGGAGGAAATGGAGCCGCTGGCAGATTACCTGCTTTATGGCGGAAAAGAGCCGGAACCTGTAACAATACGGGGAACGGCTGCGGTTATGGAGGATGATATAAAAGAATATGCCCTGCAGGCGCTGAATGTCATCGGAGGCGAGGGCTTCCTGGACAGGCAGGGTTTTGACCAGTATGTGGGGCAGTGTTATCTGGATCTTACAAGGAAGCCGGCAGGATACGGGGACCGGGAAGGAGCAATGGGCATGCTTTCCGCTGCTTTGATATGTCTGTTTTCAGGAGGATTTCTGCTTGTTTTCCAGATTAAAAGGAGAGGTCAGGCCACGGCCGCCCTCGAAAGAGAAAAGCGCGGGTTTGCGGATGCGCGGATGTACCGGCAGACGGCAGAAGGAGAAGAAGTGGCAGAGGAAGAAGCAGAGGGAGAGGGAACTTCTCCCGGGGCAGAGATTAGTAAAACAGGAGGCTGTGAGGCCGAAACCTGTGGAGCAGGAGCTTATGAAGCGGAGTTTACGAAGCCTGCCGGGGAGAACCAATGGAAGGATATGGAGGAAAAAGAAAGGACAGGGCAGAAAGGAAATGTGGTCCTGGGTATTTTGGGCGCCATCGGTGGCTCTCTCATTGGTGTCGGACTCTGGATCCTCATTGGTTTTGCTAATTTTATTGCCGGGATTGCAGGATTTGTGATGCTTAAATTTGCTTTGAAGGGATATCAGAAGGGGGCCGGAAAGCTGGACAGGCGGGGAGCCCTGATCTGCCTTGTCATTGCAGCTTTTATGATTCCGGCTGCCAATGTTCTGGAATGTTTTATTCTCCTTTGCCAGGCGTTTTTTGCGTTTGAGGTCAGCATGGACACCGTTCGCTATGTGGCAGTGAATTTTTCGGAACTCATGACAGACTGTGAGCTCTGGCCGATGTTTTTTAAGGATCTGATTATTGGATATGGGCTTTCCATCTGGTCCAGCTATAAACT
>CANRXD010000123.1 GCA_947643685.1 uncultured Clostridium sp.
GCTCTTCAGGGTAATCCCTTCCACCAGCTCCATGACAATAAAATGGATGTCGCCCTCATCCACAACGTCATAGATATTCACAATATTCGGATGGGAAAGGCCTGCCGCCGCCTGGGCCTCCATTTTAAACTTGCTGATAAATCCGGCATCAGATGTAAACTCCGCCTTCAGTACCTTAATGGCCACCAATCTGTTTAATTTATGACATTTTGCCTTATATACCTCCGACATACCGCCGGAGCCGATACGGTCCAGAATCTCATAGCGGTCCTGGAGCATGGTGCCTGCTGATAACATCATACATTCACCTCACTTATCTGAGGTTCCACCAGGATAACGGCAATGTTGTCCTTTCCACCGTTTTCGTTGGCCTTTGTAATCAGGTTCCCGGTCTTTGCCTCCAGGGTGTCTGTGGTCTTTAAAATTCTGCTGATCCCCTCGTCCTCCACCATATTGGTGAGTCCGTCGGAGCACATTAAAATACAGTCGCCTTTCTCCAGGGCCACCTCAAAAAAATCCGGCTCCACAGACCAGCCGATTCCCACAGCCCTGGTAATAATATTTTTCCGGCTGTTATAGGATTCACTGTTTCGCTCCATCTTTCCCAAAGAAACCATTTCCTCCACCAGAGAATGGTCCCTGGTAATCTGGTATAAATTTTCTCTTAAAAGATACAGGCGGCTGTCGCCCACGTTGGCCACATACATGGTATTTTTGTCCACGGTGGCAGCCACCAGCGTAGAGCCCATTCCCTCCCTGTCGGGATTGGTTCTGGCCTCTTCATAGAGCATGGCGTTGGTTTGTGCAATGGCTTTTCTCATGATCACCACAGGGCTCGTTCCCCTTAGCTCTTCCACAGACCGCACCATGGTTTCCACCACAAAGCGGGATGCAAAATCCCCGGCCTTGTGCCCGCCCATTCCGTCCGCCACAAGGAAGAGGTTGGGAAGGGGCCCCACCTGGCCTGCCGACACATATACTGCATCCTGATTCATTTTCCTGACCCGTCCGGTATCTGTCCGTCCATAGGAAATCATAGCTGTCCCTCCTCATCCTTTTTCAGATAACTCTTTCTTAGCTGCCCGCAGGCGCCGCCGATATCCCGGCCCATTTCCCTGCGGATGGTCACATTGATTCCCTTTTTCTCCAGATAATCCCTGAATCTTTCAACGGCTTCCCGCCCGGACTGTCTGTAATCTCTTTCTTTAATGGGATTTACGGGAATCAGGTTCACATGTCCGTGCATGTCTTTCAGTAACTCGAAAAGCTTCCTGGCTTCCTCCAGATTGTCATTGACCCCCCGGACCAGACTATACTCAAACGTGAGCCTGCGGCCTGTCTTTTCATAATACTCCCGGCATGCGGGAAGAACTTCTGAAAGGGAATACGTGTTGGCAACAGGCATCAGGGTTTTCCGCACCTCGTCATCCGGCGCATGAAGGGAAAGGGCCAGGGTCACTGAAAGTCCCTCCCTGGCAAACTGTCTGATCCGGGGCACCAGCCCGCAGGTGGAAACCGTAATATTTCTCTGGCTTATATGTAAGCCGTTTTCATCACTCAGAAGGCGGATGAAACGGAGCAGATTTTCATAATTATCCATCGGCTCTCCGCTTCCCATGACTACCACATTGGAAACACGTTCTCCGATGGATGCCTGAATCCGGTAAATCTGGTCTAACATCTCCCCGGCCGTCAGATTTCTCGTGAGTCCGTCCAGAGTGGACGCGCAGAACCGGCAGCCCATGCGGCAGCCCACCTGAGAGGAAATACAGACAGAGTTTCCATGGTTATATTTCATCAGAACGCTCTCTATGATATTTCCGTCTCCAAGGCTGAACAGATATTTTCTTGTGCCGTCAATCCCCGACCGGAGCATCCGGACAGTCTTTAAAGAAGTATAAAAGGAAGTTTCCTTCAGTTTTTCCCGGAATTCCATGGGAAGATTTGTCATTTCATCATATGAAGATGCCAGTTTTACATGCATCCACTGATAGAGCTGCTTTGCCCGGAAGGGCTTTTCTCCCATCTCCTTAACAAACTCCGTAAGCTCCAAAAGCTCCATGGACTTTAAATCTCTCTTTTCCATACCATCCTTTTCCCATTCCTGTAAAAATCCGCCGTCAGGCGTGCGAAGGCCTACTGTATCCGTTCCTTTTCAAAAGCTGCAATGAAAAATCCGTCACAGGGGTGGATTCCCGGCAAAAGCTGAATCTGGTTTTCTTTGCAGTCCTTTCTCAGAAATTCCGGCAGCAGGGCCCCAATGGGTCTCTTTTTGAAAGGAAGCTCTCTTAAAATCCAGGCCGCGTTTTCCTCATTTTCCATCCGGTCAATGGTGCAGGTACTGTAAATGAGCACGCCTCCGGGCTTCACATATCTGGAAACCACCAGAAGAATTTTTTTCTGAAGGGCTGCCAGGTTTAAAAGCTCCTCTTCTTTCAGACGCCACTTAATATCCGGCTTTTTCCCTATAATCCCAAGGCCGGAGCAGGGCAGATCGGCAAACACCACATCGGCCTTTCCCTCCATGGATGGGTCAAAAACCGTGGCATCCCACACTTTTGTCTCTATGTTTCGGAATCCACATCTTTGAACATTTTCTTCCACCAGGGAAATCTTATATTCTGTCAGGTCCCTTGCCTCCACCATCCCGGTTCCCCTTAAAAGATCAGCTGCATGGAGTGCCTTGCCGCCAGGGGCGCTGCACACATCCAGAACAAAATCCCCGGGCTTCACACCACAAATGAGCCCCGCCAGGGCGGAGCTTTCATCCTGCACCGTAATCCGGCCATCCCGGAATGCCTCCACCTGCTCCAGGTAATCATACCCCTCTATGGATAATAAGGCAGCTCCGAATAACGACCGTGTCACCTGGATTCCCCGGGCTTTAAGATCTTCCAGCGTTTTTTCTGTTGACGCTCTGGTTTCGTTGCAGCGGACCGTAAGCGGACGCTTTGCAAGAAAAGCGGCCCCGATTTTTTCTGCCGTCTCTTTCCCATAGGAATCTTCCCACATGGAAAGCATCCATTGAGGAAGAGAAAGGCAGATATGGGACTCTGAAAAAATCAGACTGTCTTTTTTTCTGGCAACGGCCCGGAGCACACCGTTAATAAATCCTGAAAGCTCCTGAAATTTCCGTTTTTTTGCCAGCTTTACAGCCTCATTGCAGACAGCAGAATCGGGTACCCGCTCCATATAGAGAAGCTGATACACCGACATTCTTAAAATGGTCCGGACCACCGGCTTCATCTTTTTTACCTTTACTTTGGAAAACTGGTCTAAAACCGCGTCCAGCTGAATCAGGTACTCCAGCGTTCCCTCTGTAAGCCTCGTGATGAAAGCCCTGTCCTGTTTTTCCAGATACTGATACTTTCCGAGAGCCTGATTTAACACAAGATGGCTTAAATTTCCCTTCTCCAGAATTTCCAGAAGCACATCCAGAACGATCTCCCGGCTGTTGGTTTCTTTAGTCACGTCTGTCCCTTCCTCCAAACAGGATGACCAGACGAAGAAGCTGTAAAATCGAGGAAGCCGCCGCTGCCACATAAGTCAGCGCTGCCGCACTCAATACCTTTCTGGTTCCGCTCACTTCGTCCGATGCCAGAATCCCCTGAGAATCCAGAAGCTTCACCGCACGGTTTGAGGCATTGAACTCCACCGGCAGCGTCACAAGCTGGAACAGCACTGCCAGTGTGAACATGAGAATCCCAATCTGCACCAGGGGCGAGCCAAGGCCCCCGAAAATCATTCCGATGAGAATTAAAGGCCAGGAAATCCGGGAACCCAGGTTCGCCACAGGAACCAGGGCGCTTCTGAATCTTAAAGGCCCATACTCCTCGTTATGCTGCATGGCATGACCGCACTCATGGGCCGCCACGCCGATGGCTGCCACAGAAGAAGCGCCATAGACCGTTTCCGACAGATTCACGGTCCTGGTCCTGGGATCATAATGATCCGTCAGGCTGCCGGCAACGGCACGTACTTCCACATCGTATATCCCCTGGGAATTCAAAAGTCTTCTTGCCGCCTCCGCACCCGTCATACCCGTGCGGCTTCTGACCTTTGAATACCTGGAAAAGGCCGAATTTACGCGGCCCTGGGCCCATAAAGACAGCGCAACGCCAATCAAAACCAAAAGAATTGTCGGATCAAAACCATACCCGTATCCCATTCCATAACCACCGTACATAAGCATTTCTCCTCTCATTCGCTGTATTCTACGGCTTTTTCATACTCACTCTGCCGTTTGGCAGGGGCCGGACACCCGTCCGAGGACCGTTCCGTCCTCCAGCGGAAAGCCGCGCAGAAAAGCGGCGGTATCCATCCGTTTTTTCCCCTCCAGCTGAAGCTCTGTAATGGACAGGAAGCCATCCCCGGTTTCTACCAGAAGACGGTCCTTTTCCTTTTTCACCCGGCCGAAAGTTCCGCTTCCTTCGTCTTTCACCACATCAGCCGCCCATATTTTTAAGGATTTCCCCTTTAAGAACGTATATGCACTGGGCCAGGGATTTAACCCCCGGATCAGCCGCTCAATCTGTACGGCGCCCTTTTCCCAGTCAATTTCTCCCATGGACTTATCTAACATCTTTGCGTAACCGGTTGTGGGCTCTCCCTGAGGTGTCCTTTCAATGGACCCATTTTCTAATTTCTCCAGAGTGGATAAAATTAATTCTCCCCCAAGGATGCTCAGTTTATCAAAAAGGCTGCCTCCGGTTTCCTTTTCATCCAAAGGAATCTCCCTTACCTCCAGAATATCTCCCGTGTCCAGTCCTTCATCCATCAGCATCGTAGTCACTCCGCTGACGGCCTCTCCGTCAATGACGGCCCACTGAATGGGAGCTGCACCGCGGTATTTTGGAAGGAGAGACCCATGGACATTGACACACCCATATCCTGGAATCTCCAAAAGGGCCTTCGGCAGGATCTGTCCGAACGCCACAACCACAATCACATCGGGATTCATCTTTGCCAGAAGTTTCATAAATTCCTCATCCCGCACCTTCACAGGCTGATAAACCGGAATAGAATATTCCAGAGCTTTTTCCTTCACCGGGGTCATAAGCACCGCCTTTCCCCTGCCCTTTGGCTTATCCGGCTGAGTCACTGCGGCAATCACCTCATGGCCGCCCTTCACCAGAGCTTCCAGAGTGGGGACTGCAAAATCCGGCGTTCCCATAAATACTATTTTCATCTATTCCCCGTCCTCTCCTTCCGCTGTATCCATAAGCTCGCCCTCTACCATATCCACATAGAGCTTTCCGTCCAGATGGTCACATTCATGGAGAATGCATCTGGCTAAGAGGCCGTCTCCCTCGATTACGTATTCTTTCATGTTTTCATCAAAGGCCTTTGCCTTCACATGCTCCGCTCTCGTAACCTGACCGCTTTTTCCCGGAACACTTAGGCACCCCTCCGGTCCGGTCTGGCTTCCGCTGGTTTCTAATATTTCCGGATTAGATCAGCACATACTGGTTTCCGTCGTCCACATCAATCACCACAATACGTTTCCGGATTCCCACCTGGGGAGCCGCCAGCCCGCATCCGTTATTGTCATACATGGTTTCAAACATGTCCTCAATCAGCTCCAGAGTCCGTTCGTTCATTTCCTTCACAGGCTTGCAGGCCTTCGTCAAAATTTCATCTCCAATGGTTCTGATCTGTCTTATTGCCATGATTTTTCCTTTCCTCTATCCATCATATTGAACACTTACATTTCGAAAAAGCTCCTGCTCCTTTTCTCTTTTCTGGACAGACTTTCTGACTTTTAATAGTATATCATAACTTACATGCTTAATATATAAATTTTTTCTATAAATATCATTAAGTTTGTATGGTGAGCCGTTCACCGGGCCAATAACGGTAAGGCCCTCAAAACAAAATTCCT
>CANRXD010000124.1 GCA_947643685.1 uncultured Clostridium sp.
TTCTTCCATAAATTCCGCGGATATTGAGACCGTTGAAAATTACGGTTTCCAGATCAACAACGGCATCGGTGCGCTGTAAGCCTAACAGGGCAATCTTTCCACCGTGTTTCATGTTATGAATCATATCGGAGAGGCCGGCCTGGCTTCCGGACATTTCCAGTCCGATATCAAAGCCCTCCGTCATGCCAATTTCCTTCATGACATCCTGCAGCTTCTCGTCTTTTAAGTTTACGGTTCTGGTTGCTCCCAGCTTCTTAGCCAGATCCAGGCGATAGTTATTTAAGTCTGTGATAACCACGTGCCTTGCACCGGAGAATTTTGCGATTGCGGCCGCCATGATTCCAATGGGGCCTGCACCGGTGATCAGTACGTCCTCGCCCAGCATGTCATAGGAAAGCGCAGTATGGGTGGCGTTTCCAAAGGGGTCAAAAATTGCGTACATTTCCTCAGGAATGTTGGGATTACAGGGCCATACATTAGAAGCCGGAATTACGAGATATTCAGCAAATGCTCCGTTTCTGTTTACACCCACGCCCTTGGCATCGCGGCAGTTTTCTTTGTGGCCTTCCAGACAGTTGCGGCATTTTCCACAGGTAATATGGCCCTCGCCGGATACCAGATCTCCGATATGGAAGCCCTGTACACCGGCTCCTGTCTCAACCACTTCTCCCACATATTCATGTCCTGCGGTCAGGCCAATGGGAATTGTGTGCTGTGCCCAGTCATTCCACTGGTAAATATGAACATCTGTGCCGCAGATTGCAGTCTTGTGGATTTTGATTTTCACATCGTTCGGTCCAACTTCCGGAACCGGAACCTTCTTCATCCAGAGACCTTCTTCGGGTTTTTCCTTTACTAAAGCCCACATCATAGAATCGCTCATTGTAACACCTCCGTAGTCAGGAACTTCCGTCCTGTATTGATATATAATGTTACTATCCACAGGGGGTCTTCTTGTCCGTCCCAGGAAGGACAAGAAGCATCGGGCGTTCGCCCGATATGGAAAACCGGACGAAAACCGCCTTATAAGCGAGCTTAACGTCTGTTTTCGTCCGGTTTTTCATGTCCTGTGAACTGTAACTTTAGAATAAACGATTATGGACAATTTTTCAAGGATTTTTACGTGTTAGACGGACATTTTGGCGTTTTTTACATATAGAGTCCGCCATACGCGGACGAAAAAGCGCGATACAGGGAATGGATGGACAGAATTCGTGAAACATGAATAAAAAGCTTCGGGCCCATGGACAGAAATGGAAAATTGATTTAAAATACAAGTGTTGCCAGGGAAAAATACAGATTTCCAGTAACAGTTCAGCCATGCGCTTCTTGTCCGCGGTACGCGGGCAAGAAGATGCAAGGCTGAACCGTTACGATTTCCAGGAGGAATTTTTATGTTTCAGTTTTTTGTAACAGAAGAGGGCGGGCTGACAGGAGCCGGATACGGTATTTTTGCAGCAGCCGGGGCAGTGCTGCTAATTCTGGCGGCGATTCTGGCTTCCAAAACCGGAAAGAAAAGGGGAAAAACCATGATGGCAAAGGAACTGGTATTTTGTGCGGCTGCCATTGCACTGGCATTCCTCACATCTTATATCCGTATTATGAAAATGCCATGGGGCGGTTCCGTTACTTTATGCAGCATGCTGTTTGTGTGTCTGATCGGCTACTGGTATGGTGTAAAAACCGGGATCATGGCGGGACTCGCATATGGCGTTTTACAGTTTTTACAGGAGCCATATGTGCTGTCCGGCTTTCAGGTATGCTGTGATTATATTTTCGCTTTTGCGGCCCTGGGCCTGTCCGGGCTTTTTATGAATGCGAAAAATGGTCTGGTGAAGGGATATTTGCTGGGGGCTTTGATGCGGGGAGCCTTTCATGCTCTGGGCGGATATCTCTACTGGATGGAATACATGCCGGAAAATTTCCCGAAAGCGCTGGAGAAACTTTATCCTGTCGCATATAACTATTCTTATATTGGCGCAGAGGCTGTGATTACTGTGGTGATTTTGGGTCTCCCGGCCGTAAAAAGTGCCATGGAAAGGGTGCGCCGCTTTGCGAGAGAGTGAAAACAATTGACATGGACGGGCGTATATTGTACAATCTATGCCAGATACATACCCTTTCGGGCATCCCGTAATACATGCCCTGCGGGCGGGCGTTCAGCTTACGCCGAACGACAGAGTATAAAAAATATATTGAAATAGGAGTGATTTTTTTGGATTCAGGGCAAGCCCTGCAGATGTTTATTGTAATTGGGCTCTTGGCGTTATCAGCATTTTTTTCATCATCGGAGACTGCGATGATGTCAGTGAACAAAATTCGGGTGAGGAATCTGGCGGAGGCCGGTTTGAGCCAGGCACAGATTCTTACGAAAATTCTCGATAATCAGTCAAAAATGTTAAGTGCGATTCTCATAGGAAACAATGTGGTGAATATTTCCGCTTCCGCTCTTATGACGATTGTTGTGACCCGCGCTTTCGGCGATAAATATGTGGGCCTGGCTACCGGCATATTGACGCTTCTGGTTCTGATTTTCGGTGAGATTACGCCAAAGACCAGTGCGACCCTGTACTCGGAGAGCATGGCGCTGCGGTCTGCAAAGCCCATTTATTTTATCATGCAGGTATTGACACCGGTGATTTTTGTTGTGGATAAAATGTCGCTGGGAGTTTTGCGTCTGCTTCATATTGATCCAAATAAGAAACAGGATGCAATTACAGAAGATGAGCTGCGTACGATTGTGGAAGTGAGCCATGAGGAAGGCGTAATTGAGTCGGACGAAAAAAAGATGATTTATAATGTGTTCGATTTTGGGGATTCTGTGGCCAAGGATATCATGGTGCCCCGAATTGACATGACATTTATTGATGTAAATGCCACCTATGAGGAAATTATCGAAGTGTTCCGTCAGGAAAAATATACAAGATATCCGGTTTATGAAGATACTACCGACAATGTGATTGGTATCATCAACATCAAAGACCTGCTTTTAATCGAACACGAGAAGGAATTCAGACTTCGGGACTACTTAAGAGAGCCGCTTTATACTTATGAGTTTAAGAAAACCGCGGAGCTTATGGTGGAGCTTCGGAAAACCCAGAACAATATTGCCATTGTCCTCGATGAATACGGAGCCACAGCGGGACTCATTACCCTGGAGGATATGCTGGAGGAAATCGTGGGTGAAATCCGTGATGAATATGATGAGGATGAAGAGGATCTGATTAAAAAGATCAATCCCAGAGAATATGTGGTGGAAGGGGCCATGAAGTTAGACGATCTTAACGATCAGCTGGGCTTACAGCTTGAATCGGAGGATTATGATTCCATTGGCGGCTTTATCATCGGGCTGTTGGATCACCTGCCTGAGGAAGGCGAGGAAGTAACTTATCAGAACCTGCGTCTGGCAGTGGAAAAGGTGGAGCGGAACCGGATTGATACCATTCATCTTTATGTGCTGGATGAGGAAAAAAAAGCAGAGAATGAATAAAAAATTGATTGACATTTTTTCTCATATCGTTTATATTTTAATCAATCAAAAAGGGAGTAGTTGAAATGCATTGTCAACATACGCGGCGGTAACGTCTGGCGATGCATACCGGTTTTGGTAACGAGACTTTTTGCAGAAGGGAAAAGGCTTTCTGCGAAAAGTCTTTTTTGTGTCAATAAGAAAGCATTTTTTCCAAAAACCAGTCAATACTTTTATTAAAGGAGGAATTGTTATGGAATTTCTGTGGAGTGGCTTATTGTCAATCACATGGCAGCAGGTGGTCATGTACGCAGTGGGGCTGGTGCTGATATACCTGGCGATTGAAAAGGATTATGAGCCGACGCTTCTCCTGCCCATGGGCTTTGGAGCGATACTTGTCAACATCCCTTTAAGCGGCGCTTTGAATCAGGTTATGACCGGTGTGGGTGAAACGCGGGGAATTGTACAATGGCTTTTTGAAGTGGGAATTGAGGCCTCGGAGGCGTTTCCTCTTCTTCTGTTTATTGGTATTGGGGCCATGATTGACTTCGGACCTCTTTTATCGAATCCGAAGATGTTCTTATTTGGCGCGGCTGCCCAGTTTGGCATTTTTCTTACCATTGTATTTGCGGCGGCCATGGGATTTGATATCCGGGATGCGGCTTCTATCGGTATTATTGGCGCTGCTGACGGACCCACCTCTATTCTGGTGTCCCAGGTATTAAAATCCAATTATATCGGAGCCATCGCCGTAGCCGCTTACTCTTACATGGCACTGGTGCCCATCATTCAGCCGATGGTGATTAAAGCAGTGACAACCAAAAAGGAGCGGTGCATCAAAATGCCTTATCAGCCGGGAAAAGTGAACCGGTTCACAAGAATTGTGTTCCCGATTATTGTTACTTTTGTGGCAGGTCTTGTGGCCCCGGCTTCCGTATCTTTAGTTGGCTTTTTGATGTTCGGAAATCTGATTCGTGAATGTGGTGTTTTAAACAGTCTTTCAGAAACCGCGCAGAGTACTCTGGCAAACCTGATTACCCTGCTTTTGGGAATTACAATTTCATTTTCCATGAGGGCTGAATATTTTGTTACGGCGCAGACTCTGATGATTATGGGCCTCGGGCTTTTTGCTTTTGTGTTCGATACCGTGGGGGGCGTTTTGTTTGCCAAACTTTTAAACCTGTTTTCGAAGACAAAAGTTAATCCTATGATCGGTGCGGCAGGTATCTCTGCTTTTCCCATGTCTGCCCGTGTCATTGAAAAGATGGGGGTGGCAGAGGATGGCACAAATCATCTGTTAATGCATGCCATCGGCGCCAACGTATCCGGTCAGGTAGCTTCGGCAGTGGCCGGCGGCATTGTCCTTGGGTTCTTTATGTAAGAGGAGGTAAATTATGAATGAAACTATGTTAATGGCCTTCGGAATCATGTGGAAGGGCATGGTGGGAATCTTTGTTGTAATTGCCCTTCTGGCACTGGTGGTTTATCTGCTGGCAAAGTTCGGGAACAGATAAGCTGCAACAGGGGCATATCAGCAGCTTGGTATTGAAGCAATGCAGGAGGCAGCAGAACTTCGCAGAGGCGAAGGGAGCTGCCTTTTCATATATCAGGTAACAGTTCAGCCCGGCGCTTCTTGTCCGCGGTACGCGGGAAAGAAGATGCATGGCTGAACTGTTACTATATCAGCGTAAGATTCACATGAAAAAGCAAATTTCCTCTTGACGAAACAGGAAAGTTGTTATAATGTATATTTACTGCTTTAAAATTAATATTTATGCAAAATGGCACATGGTGCCCGGGTAAGAGGAGGATATAATTATGAAGAAAAAAATTTTAACCTTAACGCTGACAGCATGTATGGCAGTATCTCTGGCAGGCTGTGGATCAGGAAGTGCAGGAGAGACCACTGCCGCGGCTGCTGAGACAACAAAGACAGAAGAGACTACGGCAAAGACAGAAGAGACCACGGCAAAGGCAGAGGAAACCACTAAGGAAGCGGAAGAATCCAAGGCTTCCGGTAAAACTCTGGTGATGGCAACAAACGCTGAATTTCCCCCCTATGAATTTTATGAAGGCGGAGAAATTGTAGGAATTGATGTGGAAATTGCAAAGGCTATTGCAGAAGAGATGGGGATGGATTTTGAAGTAGAGGATATGGCATTTGACTCCATTATTCCGGCAGTACAGTCCGGCAAGGCCGATTTTGGCGCAGCAGGTATGACCGTGGATGAGAAGCGACTGCAGAGTGTTGATTTTTCTGATTCTTATGCGACTGCAACTCAGGTAATTATCGTAAAAGAAGACAGTGGCTTTGCCGCCAAGGATGACCTCAAGGGAAAAACCATAGGCGTTCAGCTTGGCACCACAGGAGATATCTATGCCGGTGATGAAATTGAGGA
>CANRXD010000125.1 GCA_947643685.1 uncultured Clostridium sp.
TGATATTACTTGGATTTCGGCCTTAAAAGAACATTAGTTCTGCAAAAGTCAGGATCCTAACAGAATCCTCTGGTTCTGTCAAGACCTATACGGACTCAGCAATGTCATAAATCAGCTGCTCAGACTCTTCCCAGCCCAGACACGGGTCCGTGATGGATTTTCCGTAAATATGCTCTCCGATTTTCTGACAGCCCGGTTCCAGATAACTTTCTACCATAACTCCCTTAATAAAATCATGGATATCCACCGAATGACGTCGGCTGTGAAGTACCTCTTTCACAATTCGGACCTGCTCCTCATACCTTTTATTGGAATTGGAATGGTTTGCATCCACAATGCAGGCCGGATTCAGAAGTTCCCTCTCCTGATACAGGCTGTAAAGCAGCTCCAGATCTTCATAATGATAGTTTGGCAGGCACTGTCCATGCTTACTGACCGCACCACGGAGAATGGTATGGGTCAGAGGATTTCCTTTGGTCTCAACCTCCCAGGTTCGGAAAATAAAGTCATGTCCATGCTGCGCTGCATAAACAGCGTTTAACATTACACTCAAATCTCCACTGGTAGGATTCTTCATTCCCACAGGGACATCCACACCGCTGGAGGCCAGGCGATGCTGCTGGTTCTCCACAGAGCGGGCGCCGATGGCAATATAAGAAAGCACATCCGACAGGTAGCTTAAGTTTTCCGGATACAGCATTTCATCAGCCGTGGTAAAGCCGTAATCCTGAATCACCTTCATATGAAGTTTCCGAATGGCCACCAGTCCTTCGTACATATTGGGCTTTTTTTCCGGATCCGGCTGATGCAGCATTCCTTTGTAACCGCCCCCGGTGGTTCGTGGCTTGTTCGTATATACCCGCGGTATCAGTATCAGCTTGTCTTTTACCTGCTCATTCACCCTGGCGAGCCGTCCTATATACTCACAGACAGCGTCCTCCCGATCCGCCGAACATGGTCCGATAATCACCAGGAATTTAGTGCTCTTCCCCATAAAAACATCTGCAATTTCCTTATCTTTTTCTGCTTTCGCCTGCACGAACTCAGGAGCCAGCGGGAACTCCGCTTTAATTTCCTCCGGTGTCGGCAGGAGACTTTTATAAACAAATGACATGAAAAACCTCCGGCCAATTCAAATTTTGTAATTTATATGCTGGTATCCCGTCTCTGGAAAGCACTTCCAATTCCCATTTCCATTCTGTATTTTGCGACAGTCCGCCGGGATATTTGCATGCCACTTTCTCCAAGCAGCCCTGCAAGCTGTTCATCACTGAACGGTTTCTGCTTATTTTCCTGATCCACAAGCTTTTTCAGATGAGCCTTTACAGTATTCCGGCTCACATCCTCATTATCGCCCTCACCGGATCCAATCCCTGTGGTAAATAAGTCACGAATCAAAAGACAGCCCGCAGGCACTAAAACATATTTATCGCGGATTGCGCGGCTTACTGTTGATTTATGTATTTCCTGCTCTTTGGCAATTTCCTCCAGGGTCATGGGCTTTAAGGGCTCCTTCCCCAGGAAATAACCGGCCTGTCTTCTTAAAATTCCCTCAGCGATTCCCTCCAGAGTTTTCCGGCGTTGTTCCACCGCACTCACAATAAACCGGGCACGGCGCAGCTTCTCTTCAAAATACACCCGAAGCTCTTCATCCTGCGCCGTTTCCATCATATGGACATAAAATTCGTTAACTCCAATATTTCCGGTCCATTTATCATTAAGACTGATGGCCCATTGTCCGTCCTGATAGTCTATAATGATATCCGGCAAAACATACTGGGCCCTGTCCCCGCCATAGCCGTTTAGGGGCCGCGGATTTAATTCTTTAATAATATGGATCAACTTTCTTACTTCCATGGAAGAGAGCTTCGTCTTTCTGGAAATATTGCTTATCTTTCCCTCTGCCACATCGTTTAAATGAAAACGGATGATCTTCTCCAGATCCTTCTCTTGCTCCATTCCTTTAATTTGAAGTAAAAGGCATTCTTCCAGACCGGAGGCAAAAATGCCCCTGGGCTCCAGGGTCTTAAGCTCTGAGAGTACACCCTCCACAACAGACAGTTCCGTCCCCAGCGCCACGGCAATTTCTTTTGCCGGGACCGGCAGATATCCGCTCTGTTCCAGAGAATGGATGCAGAAATTCACAATCTGTTTTTCCTTTTCTCCAAAGCAATCCCAGGATATCTGCATATTTATCATTTCTTCAACTGAAGGCGGGCCATTCTCCACCTGGTAAAGCTCACCCTCGCCGTTATAATCATCTCTTGCCCCCCGGTTATAAAAACGGTCATACTCCCGGTAAGTAACCGGGATATCCACCCCCTGCCTTTCCGCTGAATATTCCATCAAAGGATTTTCGATCTCCTCATTCTGTAAAAATTCACGAAGCTCTGTCATGGACATGCTAAGAATATTCAGCGACTGCATCTGCACCTGTGATAAGACCTGTTTTGCCTGAAGGGAAAGTTCCGCTTTCATTTCCAAAAAAATTCCCCCTGCCCTAGTGTACTGGTTCTATGTTACTGTCCACGGGGCGAATTTTCATCCGGATTTTTATCCGGTTTTCCATATGCCCCCGTGAATATCAACAGTTTTACCGTTCTCCGGCACGATACTTCTCCAGCAGGCGATTAATACGCCCGGTTGGGTTCAAAAGCTCGCTTAAGGAAGAATCATGATTCAGATTATCAATAATCAGGGCAATATATTTACTCATGTCAACATCAATATAGTAAGGCCTGGACAAAAGCTCCGGTGTCTGGTAAACCAGATTGGTGGTCAGAACCCGGTCAATGATTCCATTTTCATAATACTCATCAAACTTCTTAAGCCCGCCAGTGAAAAGTCCAAAGGTCGTACATACAAATACCTTTCTCGCCTTTCTCCGCTTTAATTCCTTGGCAGTGTCCAGCATGCTCTCACCGGAAGAAATCATATCATCCACAATAATCACATCTTTTCCTTCCACGCTGGTTCCCAGAAATTCATGGGCCACAATGGGATTTCGTCCATTGACCACCCTTGTGTAATCACGACGCTTATAAAACATACCCAAATCCAGTCCCAGGACGTTTGCAAAGAACACGGCTCTGTTCATTCCACCTTCATCCGGACTGATAACCATCATATGGCTGCTGTCGATCTGAAGATCCTTTTCATGCATCAGCAGGTATTTGATAAACTGATAGGTTGGCTGCACAGTCTCAAATCCCTTTAACGGAATCGCATTCTGCACTCTTGGATCATGGGCGTCAAAAGTAATGATATTTTCCACTCCCATACCCACCAGCTCACGGAGAACCAGAGAGCAGTCCAGAGATTCTCTTCCTGTTCTTTTATGCTGACGGCTCTCATAAAGAAACGGCATAATCACATTGATACGTCTCGCCTTTCCTCCCACAGCGGCAATCACACGCTTTAAATCCTGGTAATGGTCATCCGGTGACATGTGATTTATCATTCCATTCAGAGAATAGGTCAGGCTGTAATTACATACATCAACCATGATATACAGGTCATCCCCGCGGACAGATTCCAGAATCTCTCCCTTTGCCTCACCAGAACCAAACCTCGGGGTTCTTGAGCCTATAATATAAGAATCTCTCTGGTATCCGGCAAAAGCGATGGTTGTTTTATGTTCGCTCTCCCTTTCTTTTCTCCAGCCGGCCAGCCAGGTATCAACTTTCTTTCCCAGGCCTTCACAGCTCTTTAAGGGAATCAGCCCTAAAGGTCCTACCGGGATTGTCTCAATCTGTTTCTCTTCATACAGCATACTTTTCCTCCATATCGCATTAGAAGTGCTCTTAGGAAGTTCTTGTCCCCGGGCCCCTGGCGTAAAACTAGCCAAAAAGACGGAGGCAGGGGAGCTTCCGAGAGTACTCATTGGGTTGTCACTGCCTCTTGCATTACCTTTATAACATCTTCCATCTGTCAAGTCAACCTGATTTCCCGAAGCCCTTTTTCACAAGCCTCAGGTCATCACCTAAAAGTGGAAGAATCCTATACTGACTCATAATCCGGGAAGTAACGCGCTCCGTAAATTCATCACGCATTCTGTTTAAACTCAGGTTGGTAGAAATGATGGTGCCTTTCTTCCTGTTCAGCCGTTCATTGATACAGTAAAAAAGCTGGGACGCCGTAAAGGTGTTGACAAGCTCCGTGCCAAGATCGTCCACAATCAGCAGATCACATTCTAAAATATACGCGGCCCTGTCCTTTGCTTCCTCCTCATCTCTGCCGTTAAAGCGGCTTTCTGAAAGAATATCAAACATATCCGTGGCTGTCAGATATATAACCGAACAGCACTTTCGTATCAGCTCTCTGGCAATGCAGTTGCTCAAAAATGTCTTTCCGCATCCCGTATTCCCTGTGAACAGAATACTCCCCTTTTCTTCTCCGAAACGGTCCACAAATGTTCTGCACTCCTCAATGACCATGGACATATAATCATAGACGGTCATTTTACTTTTCTCATCAATCTTCTCTCTATCATAATATGCCATGGAAAGGGTGTCAAAATTCTCTCTTTCCAGCATTTCCCTGATATTGGACTGATCATATAAGACTTCAATCTCCATCTGCTTAAAACAGCGGCATTTTCTTCCGTCCACCCGTCCTGTATCCTTACACAGGCTGCAATGATAATGCATGTCCATATAATTATCCGGATACCCGTTCCTATCCAGATACTGACTTTTCTGTTTCCTTAAAAGAGCCGCCTCTTCTTTCAGCGCCCTGGCGCTATCTGTATCGCCCATCAGGTTCTTTCTGCCTGCCTCAGCCATGACCGCGGCAATCTCGTCATTTAAAGCCTCAATCTGCGGAATTTTCTCATAGATTTCCCGGATTCTTTCATCCTGCTCCCGTTTGTTCTGGAACTGGCGTTTATTATACACCCGCATGATTGCGTCAAACTGTGAATTACTCAGTGCCATCTCCAGTTCCTCCCTTCTGCTGCCGCTTTCTCATCCCTTCCCAGATATAATCTTCATAATTATAGGATCTCTCCTCAAAATTTCTGAACCGGTTAGGAGACGTGCTTTTCTTTCCTGTCTCCCTGCTCTGGCTCTGGGTCCTGGATACCTTTCTCCGTTTGTCCAGCTCCTCCACATCCCGCAGGATCTTCACACCGTTTTCCCTCCAGCCGGATAAGATTTTATCGGCATAGGGGAAACTGGCGGCTCCTGTGGCACGTATGGTCCTGTTACATGCCTCTGTAACCAGGCTGCTGTCAAACCCATATTCCCGGAACCATTTTTTCATAAACTCCAGCTCGGCAGTACCGGGATTCCGGTTGGCAATGCCAAAAGCCTTCAGAACTGCTGATACATCTCTGGAAAAGCGCAGGGTGTAATCCCTGGCCTCCTCTCTGGTCTTAATACCCATCTGATACCAGTTTAAAGCCACTTTTTCAATATAACGGATACTTCCATGGCCGCCGCCCGCACAATACTCCGCCAGATACTCCAGAAGATCAGCAGACATTTTAAGACCATCGTAAAAATACGCAAATTTCTCGCACTCAATCTGGGTAAAAGTTTTCCCCAGATACTGCTGCACCGCATATAGAAGAGCCGAAAACTCCTCATCCTTTGAGAGCCGCTCCAGACATTCATAGCTGTCACCTGGTTCGGGAATGACCAAAGCAGGAGCGCCCGGTCCCGTCTGGGACGCTGCCAGAGCCTCCCTGGCCGCCGTTTCCACAAAAGAAGCTTCCTCTCGTTCCTGTTTAAGGATTCCGGCATCCTCCCAATAAGCAAGCGCCCGCTTCACATCGGCATCCGTGTGATTCAGGGCATCCGCAATGGAAGAGACCGTGATTTCCTCCCCCTCATGGCGCAAAAGATACAAAAACACC
>CANRXD010000126.1 GCA_947643685.1 uncultured Clostridium sp.
GGGGATTTCTCACCGGCGCGGGAGGGACCGAGGACAGACATGCCGATAAGTAAAGCGGCTCCCGCGATGCACAGGCGGATCCAGGTTTGTTTGTTCATGATGTGTACCAGTCTTTCTTTATGAATTTACTGGACCCATTTTAGCAAACGGGGGCTTTAAAGTCAAGAAAAGGAAAGAATACGGAGGGAAGCGGGAATGCAGGGAAAAAGTGCAGCAAGACAGGTAGCTTTATACGGAATTTTAATTGCACTGGCCATGGTTATGAGCTTCGTGGAGTCCCTGATTCCCCTCCCCATTCCTGTCCCCGGTGTGAAGGCGGGGCTTGCCAATCTGGTGACAATTACAGGACTTTATCTGGTGGGAATTCCCGGAACCATCTGCGTGACACTTTTAAGGGTGGTGCTTGTGGGGTTCACCTTTGGAAATCCATACAGCATGATATATGGACTTTCCGGAAGCTTTTTAAGTCTTCTTGTGATGGCGGCCGCAAAAAAATACCGCCTTTTTTCCCAGGTGGGAATCAGCATTTTGGGAGGGGTTTTTCATAATATCGGTCAGATCACCTTTGCGGCTGTCATTGTGAAAACCCCGGAGCTTTACTATTATCTTCCGGCTCTTCTCCTGGCCGGATGCGCGGCAGGTGCCCTGATTGGAATTCTGGGCGGAATTTTAACTGAGCGGCTTGGAAAGCTGCTGTTCACAGACATTCTGTGAACGGCAACCGGGAAATTTCGTAAAAAACGATTGTATTGACAGCTTATTTTTATTATAATAAAAGATAGCAGTTTGGTCTTGTGAAGATTCAGATAAAAATGCGTTGGGAAGAAGAGGCAGGGCCAAAATATTTCAATAAAGAAATGTAGGTTTTCCAGCGGGAGGGTAACGGTATGATTTATGAAGCAATCCGGAATTTAGTGCAGTATGGCCTGAATACAGGCTTACTTGAAAAGGAAGACGAGCTGTATGCAAGAAACCAGATTTTACGGGAGCTGCGGCTTAGTGAATATGAGGAGCCTTGTGGGGCGGCGGGAGAAATTTCCCTGGAGCAAACTTTAAAGGAGCTTCTGGACTACGCGGCAGAAAACGGAATTCTTGAAAATAACAGTGTTGTGTACAGGGATTTGTTTGATACAAAGCTGATGAACTGCCTGATGCCGCGCCCCAGTGAAGTGATAAAAACCTTTAAAACGCTGTATGAGGAATCCCCGGAAGCGGCCACTGCATATTTTTACAAACTTAGTCAGGATTCCGATTACATCAGAAGATACCGCGTGATAAAGGATATGAAATGGATCACAAAAACGGAATATGGGGATCTGGATGTGACAGTAAATTTATCCAAGCCGGAAAAGGACCCCAAAGCCATTGCAGCAGCTAAGCTTGCCAGGCAGAGCGGATATCCCAAATGCCTTCTCTGCATGGAAAATGTGGGCTACGCAGGCCGTGTGAATCATCCGGCCAGAGACAATCACAGAATTATTCCGCTAACAATGAACCATGAGGAGTTTGGATTCCAGTATTCTCCCTATGTGTATTATAACGAGCACTGTATCGTATTCAATGGAACCCATACACCAATGAAAATCGACAGGAGTACCTTTGTAAAGCTGTTCGACTTCGTCAAAACATTCCCCCATTATTTCCTGGGCTCCAATGCGGATTTGCCAATCGTCGGCGGTTCCATTTTAACCCATGATCATTTTCAGGGCGGAAATTATGAATTTGCCATGGCAAAGGCTCCGGTGGAGAAGTCCTTTACTGTGAGCGGATTTGAAGATGTAAATGCAGGAATTGTCAAGTGGCCCATGTCCGTGATCCGTCTGAGCAGCGACAGGAGTGAAAGAGTCATTGAACTTGGTGATAAGATATTAAAGGCATGGAGAAGCTATACGGATGAGGCGGCTTTTATCTTTGCGGAAACTGACGGAGAGCCTCACAATACCATTACGCCCATCGCCAGAAAGCGGGGCAATGTTTATGAGCTGGATCTGGTTCTGAGAAATAATATTACCACGAAAGAACATCCTCTGGGCGTTTATCATCCCCACCAGAAGCTGCATCACATCAAGAAAGAGAATATAGGCCTTATTGAGGTCATGGGACTTGCGGTGCTTCCGGCGAGACTTAAGGAGGAGCTTGCGCTTCTGGCATCTTATATAGTAGAAGGAAAGGATATCCGCAGTGAGGCAAATATCGAAAAGCATGCAGACTGGGTGGAGGAGTTCCTTCCAAAGTATGAGACTGTGACAAAAGAGAATATCATGGATATTCTGCAGACAGAGGTGGGCCTTGTGTTTGCCCAGGTTCTTGAGGATGCCGGAGTTTATAAGAGGACCAGAGAGGGAAGCGAGGCATTTGGCCGTTTTATCACTTATATCGGCGGTTAATTGTTTCAATTTCCTTAACATTTCCATAAAATGCCGATAATCAACTCGCCAAGTGCAGGAAAGTGTGTTATATTAGTGGCAGAAAGAAAAGGAGAACGTTATGCTGAATGAGGAAAAAATCAGGGTGATGACAGGAATCGCCATGTTTGAAAAGAAGGCCAAAAAGGAAATTCTTCCTGCAAGGCGCTATTTTAAAAGCGATTACATTGGAAGTCATCTGATCCGTTCCTTTCTGACCTATACCTTTGCCTGCGCCATATGTCTGGCTTTGTGGGTGCTTTATCAGCTGGAGGACCTGTTAAATGCCATGGACTTTTCCATGCTTCTGGAATCGGCGAGGAATATCGGAATTTTTTACGCAGCAGGGCTTCTGGTCTATCTGCTTGTGACATGCTGGGTGTATGCCAGACGGTATGACAGGGCCAGCAAGAGCATGAAAATTTATCAGGCAAAGCTGCGCCGGCTGGAGAAAAAATATGAATCTCAGTCCGGCCAAAAGGAAAGCGAGGAGGAACGTCGTCTATGATGGGGCTTTTGGTCTTCAAAGAAAAACTGAAACGATTTTACGGAAAATATGACATGTATATTACTCCCCTTGTGAAGTTCCTGGTGGGAGCGACGGCTTTTTATCTGATCAATTCGAATATAGGTTTTATGACAAAGCTAAAGAATCCGCTGATTCCTCTGATTATGGGGCTGGTGGCTTCCTTTGTGCCATATGGAATGACGGCCTTTTTGGCAGGCTGTATGATTCTGGCCCATGTGTCGCAGGTATCTCTGGAGGTTGCATTAATCATTCTGGTGCTGATGCTTCTGGTGCTGATGTTATATTATGGCTTCCGCCCGGGAGATGGCTATTTGCTTCTGCTGACCCCCATGATGTTTTTTCTTAAAATACCCTATGTGGTTCCTCTTCTTGTGGGACTTTCAGGAAGTCTGGTTTCTGTGGTTCCGGTATGCTGCGGTGTCTGCATCTATTATATTCTGATGTATTTAAAGCAGAATGCCGGACTTCTCGCGGGAAGCTCCATGTCGGAAATAGCAGAACGGTTTATTCAGGTCGTGAAAAATGTATTTGGAAATGAGCTGATGTGGGTTATGGCAGCCGCTTTTGCAGCCGCTATTCTTGTTGTATTTATCATTAAAAACATGTCGGTGGATTATGCCTGGTCCATTGCCATTATCGCCGGAGTGATTACGCAGCTTGTAGTAATTTTCATCGGGGATTTTAACTTTAATCTTCCTGTTACCGTGGGCCCCATGGTGTTGGGAATTCTGGCATCGGTGATTCTGGCACTGATTTATCAGTTCTTTGTGTTCGCCGTGGATTACAAAAGGACGGAGTACCTTCAGTATGAGGATGATGAGTACTGCTATTATGTGAAGGCGGTTCCCAAAATCGCCGTTTCCGCCCCGGACGTGAAGGTACACCGGATTTATTCCAGAAAAGCCACAAAGCATGAAAGAAATAATTAAAGCTGCAAGGCTGAACTGTTACAATTAAAGCAGCTTTTCGAGAACACTTAAGTCAGAGAATGGAGGTGAAGATATGACAGAATTTTTCGGAAATATGTATTCCTGGTTTGCGTTTATTCCGAAGATCACACTTATGAATCTGTTTGAAATCCTGATTATCTCCGTTCTGATCTATAAAGTACTGACATGGGTGCAGAACACCAGAGCCTGGATGCTTTTAAGAGGCGGTCTTATGATTATCGTCTTTTATCTGCTGGCATCGGTGCTGAGGCTCAGCACCATTACCTGGATCATCAATCATATGGGTCAGCTGGCTCTGATTGCCCTGATTATTATTTTCCAGCCGGAGCTCAGGAAAGCTCTGGAACAGCTTGGAAGTAAGAACCTTCTGGTAGATCTCTTCGGGCCGGAGGATGTCCGCGGACCGGAGGGGTATACGGATAAGACCGTCAATGAAATTGTCCGTGCCGCCTATGAGATGGGCAAGGTAAAGACCGGTGCCCTGATTGTAATAGAGAGAGAGACACCTCTTCAGGAAATCGAGAGAACAGGCATCGCAGTGGACGGAATCGTTACCAGCCAGCTCCTGATAAACATCTTCGAGCATAATACGCCGCTTCATGACGGAGCTGTGGTAATCCGCGGAAACAGAATTACGGCGGCTACCTGTTATCTGCCTCTTTCTGACAATCTGACGATCAGTAAGGATCTGGGAACCCGACACCGGGCAGCCCTCGGAATCAGCGAAAGCACAGACAGCATGACTGTGGTGGTATCAGAAGAAACCGGACGGGTTTCTCTGGCGCAGGGCGGAAAGCTTACGCGAATGAATGACCAGGAGGTGCTGCGGGCAGCCCTTACGGTGGAATCCAAGGAGGAAGTAAACGGAGGACGCTTCAGACTCTGGAAGGGAAGGCATAAAAATGAAAGAAAAACAGAATAAGCGCTGGGGACTCAAGCTTCTGTCGCTTCTGTCTGCTTTTCTCGTCTGGCTTGGCGTTGTCAATGTGGCCGATCCGGTCATGACAGACACCGTAGAGGTTCCGGTAGAGATTGTCAATGCAGAGGTTTTGGAGAAGAACGGTCTGACTTATGAAATAATTGGAAAGAAAACCACAACCGTGGTATATGAGGTGAAAACCACCAATGCTCACAGAATCCGGCCGGCGGATTTCAGAGCCTATGCAGATATGACAGAGCTGTGGTCTGTGACCGGCTCTATTCCGGTGAAGGTAGAGATTTTAAATCACGGGGATTACCTGGTTTCCAATCCGGTAAGCCGTATGTCAACCATAAAAATCGAGACAGAGCCGCTTCAGAGAAAACGGTTTGAGATCGGCTCCACATTAAATGGGGAGCTGGAGGACGGATATGAGCTTGGAGAGCTCAGCCTGTCACCGGGATATCTGTATGTGGAAGGTCCCGAATCTTTAATCGGCCAAATTAGCAGTGTGGGAGTGGAAATTTCTCTGGAAAGCCTGTCGGCCGATACGGAAGGAACCACAGTACCGTTGTATTATGATGCCAATGGCAACAAAATTGAGTTAAACAGCCGGATTGAAAGCAACTGTGACTCGGTTTCCTATAAGCTTCAGGTCCTCAAGGTGAAAAACCTGACTCTGGATTTTGCCGTTTCGGGTGAGGTTGCGGACGGATACCGGTTCACAGGCGTGGAGTGCGATGTGAAGAGTGTTCCGGTCATCGGGCTTAAGTCCGTTCTGGCATCCTTAAATACCATCTCCATTCCGGCAGACAGTCTGAACCTCAATGGAGCCAGGGCAAATGTGGTGAGGACCATTGATTTGAATGATTTTCTCCCGGTGGGAGTTTCTCTGGCAGGAGCCGGGCGCCACGAAATCAGCGTTACTCTGACCGTGGAAAAGCTGGAGGAGCGCGTTTATACGGTGGACCTGGAGGACAGCTGTTTTGAAGGGAAGGATGAACAGTACATTTACCGGACAGAGCCAGATTATGTGAT
>CANRXD010000127.1 GCA_947643685.1 uncultured Clostridium sp.
CATCATATATACATAAGCGCCCTCCAGATCCAGTCCGAAAATATTGTTCAGATATGTATAAAGCTCTACTTTCGTTGCCGGACTCTTGGCTATAAGAAGTACTTCTGGCTTCATGAAATACCTCCTTTGTATTTTTGAGCACTATTATACTTCAAAAGATTTAACGGTTCAATAGGGGAGTAATTCTGCACCAAAAAGCGGTTGACGTGTTGCGGGAAGATAACGTACAATAGTTATATATATCAGTAGAAAGGGGATTGCGAAAATGGAAACATTTGCCAAACTGTCGTATGTACGGCCTGAAATGGAAGCGATTATGTCTGATGTGAAGGCGCTTACAAAGACAATGGAAACTGCCTCCTCCTGGGAGGAATTTAAGGACGCCTACATGGCCTGGGTAAAGCTGGACATGGAATTGTCCACAGCCCGGACGATTGTTCATATCCGCAATACAGTGGATATGCTGGATGAGTTTTACGAGGCGGAAAATTCTTATTTTAATGCACAGATGCCCAGATACGGCGTTCTTGTGAAGGAAATGGGAACCGTTATTTTAAATTCTCCCTACCGTGCCCGTATGGAACAGGAATTTGGAAAAATTCTGCTTCAGAATATGGAGGCCCAGAGGCTTCTCTCCAGCGAGGCTGTTGTGGAAGATATGGCCAGGGAATCGGATCTTGCAGGTCTTTATTCCAAGACCGTAGCTGCTGCCACCGCAGATTTTCGCGGCGAGCCCTGTACCACTTACAGCCTGTTAAAACATATGAAAAGCACAGACCGCAGGGAGCGTAAGGAGGCATTTGAGGCCTGGGCGTCCCTTTATGAGAGTATTTCACCGAAAATTGATGAAATTTACAGCGAGCTGGTATCTCTGCGTGTGGGAATGGCAAAAAAACTGGGCTTTGACAGCTATACCCCGATGGGATATTTAAAACGCCGCCGTTACGATTATAAGCCTGAAGATATGGAGGTGTTCCGCAGGCAGGTGCGCGAGGTTATTGTTCCGGCCTGTGTAAAACTTTTTGAACGCCGCCGCGAGGCTCTGGGGATAGAGAAACTTCATTATTATGATGAGTCTGTTTCCGGCCCGGAGGGAAATGCGGTTCCCGTCGGAGACAAGGATTACCTGGTGGAAAAAGCCCGGCAGATGTATCGGGAGCTGTCTCCGGAGACAGGGGAATTTTTCGACTTTATGGTGGAACATGAATTGTTCGATCTGGAAACGAAAAAAGGAAAACGGGTAGGCGGCTATTGTACGATGCTCCCGCTTTATCATGCGCCGTTCATCTTTTCCAACTTTAACGGTACGGTTGCGGATGTGAATGTCCTCACTCACGAGGCCGGACATGGCTTTGCCGGCTTTACAGCTGCCAAATTCCAGAGTCTTCCGGAGCTTTGCCACAGCACCAGTGAGATTAATGAGATCCACTCCATGGGCATGGAGATGTGGACGTATCCCTGGATGGAGTATTTCTTCGGGGAAAAAGCCGGACAGTACAGGAGGGACCATTTGATCGAGGCTCTGATGGTGATTCCGTATATGGTCTGTGTGGATGAGTTCCAGCATAAAGTTTATGAGAACCCGGATATGAGCCCGATGGAGTGGCGCGCCGTGTGGAGTCAGCTGGAGAAAACCTATATGCCCTGGCGTGATTACGAGGGCAATCAGTTCCTGTCAGAGGGCGGTTTCTGGATGCAGAAGCAGCATATTTTCCTCTATCCGTTCTACTATGTGGACTATGCCATTGCCCAGATTGGAGCCTTTGAATTCTATACCTGGATGAAGAAGGACCGTAAAGCGGCCTGGGAGGGCTACTATGAGCTCTGCAAAATGGGCGGATCCCTGGGATATTTTGACCTGTTAAATCACTGCGGCCTCCATAATCTGTTAAAGGAAGGCTAAGTAAAAGATGCGCTGAAGGCTGTCTTTGAGGAGCTTGAAGTGTAGGAAGAGAATAAAAAACGGGGCAGTGAAAAATGGAAGGAATAAAATTCCATTTTCACTGCCCTTTGTCTTTTTCTTAAAAGTTTATTGTTTCTCATAGGCGGCCCGCTCACCGCCAATGTACTTGAGCCTGGTTCTGGCACATACCACGTGGGCCGAGCCGATGGCTTTTATTTTCGTGCGGACAGGGACGGCCACAGCGCGAAGATGCATGCCGATCAGGGTATCCCCGATATCAATTCCCCCATGGGCTTTGACGCTTTCCGTGGCGCAGGGAGAGGAAAATCCGTTCCATGCAGCAGTGGAGAAAGCGCCGCCGGCCTTAAGCTGGGGCTTTACATTTACCATTTCCAGATTGTATTTTAATGCCGCTTCCTCCTCCATGATCAGGGCGCGGTTTAAATGCTCACAGCACTGAGCGGCCAGGTAGATTCCGTGTCTTCTGGTGACAGGATAGATGGCGTTGAATACAGCCTGTCCCACTTCTTTGCTGGAGTAGCAGCCGATGGTGTGGGCGGCAATTTCGCTGGAAGAGCAGCCTACCACAAGAATCTGCCCTTCTTTCATATGGGCGGCGGTGATCAGTTCCTCTGTCAGGTCCTTTGCCTGTCTGGCAATGGTGTCCAAGTCAACATCGATTGATGTTGCGATATCAGTTGCACTCATAAAAATACCTCGTTTCGTGATTGTTTTGTATCATCACAGCCACTCCGTTTTTAAGAAAGCTGCAGAGGCCTGTATGGTTTAGAAGAGGCGGCCGACAGGTGGTCCTCATGACTCAGAGAGGGCGGCCGCATACAGTCTGTGATGATCAGTCAAAGTGGTAAGAGTCCAGAAGCTGTGTTCTCATGTGCCACAGCTCGTTGGAAAGGTCCACATGAACCTCATGGGGATTTACAAGACGCTTTGTCTCATCCCATAGGGTATCCAGCTCTTTTTTGCAGTATTGCTGAATGTCCATAACTCTGGGAGAATGGTATACGCAGGAGCCATTTTTGAATATGGGAATCAAAAGTTCTCTCATGGTATATGTTCCGGGAGCCAGGAGCGTTTTTTTCCAGGTGGCAATGGGGTCAAACAGCAGCAGCGAATTACTTTCATTGTAGGTTTCTCCTACAAGGCAGATCAGATCGGCAATGACTTTGTGGCTTTCTCTTCCGTAAATTCTGTAAATGGTTTTATTTCCGGGATTGGTGATCTTTTCCGCATTCTCGGATACCTTGATTTTTGGAAGAAATTTTCCGGTGGTTTTGTCCTTGATGGCGGCCAGCTTATATACGCCGCCGAAGGACGGGCAGTCTTTGGAGGTAATCAGGTTGGTTCCGACGCCCCAGGAGTTGATGGTTGCACCCTGGTTTTTTAAACTGGTAATCAGCGTTTCATCCAGATCATTGGAGGCGGAGATCACAGCATCGCCAAAGCCGGCGGCATCCAGCATCTTTTTGGCCTCTTTCGAGAGGTATGCCAGATCGCCGCTGTCCATGCGGATACCATAGAAGGTCAGGGGGATGCCGGCCTCTCTCATTTCCGTGAATACCTGAATGGCGTGGGGAATACCGGATTTTAAGGTATCATAGGTATCCACCAGGAGGATGCAGGCGGAGGGGTAGAGCTTCGCATAGGTACGGAACGCGGTCAGTTCATCCGGGAAGCTCATAATCCAGCTGTGAGCGTGGGTTCCCTTCACAGGAACATCAAACATCTGTCCGCAGAGCACGTTGGAGGTCCCGATACAGCCGGCAATCATGGCGGCGCGGGCACCGTAAATGCCTGCATCCGGGCCCTGAGCACGGCGGAGTCCGAATTCCATCACACCGTCTCCGCGGGCGGCATGGACAATGCGGGCAGTTTTTGTGGCGATAAGGCTCTGATGGTTAATGATGTTTAAAAGGGCTGTTTCAATGAGCTGGGCCTGCATGATGGGAGCAATGACCTTTACTAACGGTTCCCGTGGGAAAACAACGGTTCCCTCAGGGATCGCATAAATATCTCCGGTGAATTTGAAGGTTAAAAGGTATTCCAGAAACTCTTCCCTGAAAATCCCTGTGGAGCGGAGATATTCAATGTCTTCTTTATCAAAATGCAGGTTTTCGATATATTCGATCACCTGCTCTAAGCCGGCCGCAATGGCGAATCCGTTACCGTTGGGATTGGCGCGGTAAAAGGCATCAAAAATAACGGTTTCGTTGGCATCTTTCGCGTAAAAGTATCCCTGCATCATGGTCAGCTCATAAAGGTCCGTGAGCAAAGTGAGATTTCGTTGGCTCATAATACTTTCTCCTTATCGGTGGTAGGATTTTATTTTCTCCAGTATAGCATGATATCATTAAAACGCAAATGAATTGTTAATAAAATAACTAACCATTAAAAATTGCAACAGTTCAGCCTTGCATCTTCTTGCCCGCGTACCGCGGACAAGAAGCATCGGGCGTCCGCCCGATGTGGAAAACCGGACGAAAACTGCCTTACAAGCAAGCTTGACGTCTGTTTTCGTTCGGTTTTCTCCGCCCTGCGGACTGTTACGGAAAAATTTGAGAACCTAAGAGGAAAACCTTGACTTTTTCAGGGCAACTTCTTATAATTATAGAACCTAAAACATATTAAACAGCAATGACGGAGACAGTAAATCTGCAGGAAGGCCAAAGCGAGCCGGGGATGATGGAAGCCTGGCGCCGGATGCAGATGGAAAATCACTCCTGAGCTGGCGGCTGAAACAAAACGCGCTGTAAGTAAGCCTGTCCGGTTTTCCCCCGTTAAAAGGAACTCATATGTCAGTATGCAGTGATAGGTGGTAAAACGAGCTTATATCTCGTCCTGTTCGCAAGAGCAGGACGATTTTTATTACACAGGAAACTTTGTTTCCTGATGTAATAAAGACCGCTTTGCATAGATCGCATTGCGGCGAAAAGGAAGAGGCGATACGTGCAAAAAACCGGGGCATACGACACAAACAGATAACCGAAACAAGATTGGAGGAACTGTGTCATGTACGAGAAAGTGTCGACAGATTTGAATTTTGTGGACAGAGAAAAGCAGGTGGAGAAATTCTGGAAGGATCAGAAAATCTTTGAGAAGAGTATCGACAGCAGAAGAAAGGGAACTCCCTATGTATTTTACGACGGACCGCCGACGGCCAATGGAAAGCCCCATATCGGCCATGTGCTGACCCGCGTAATTAAAGATATGATTCCAAGATACCGGACCATGAAGGGATATATGGTTCCCAGAAAGGCCGGATGGGATACCCATGGACTTCCTGTTGAGCTGGAAGTGGAGAAGAAGCTGGGTCTGGATGGAAAGGAACAGATCGAGCAGTACGGGCTGGAGCCGTTTATCGGGCACTGTAAAGAGAGCGTATGGAAATATAAAGGCATGTGGGAGGATTTCTCCAGCACTGTCGGATTCTGGGCTGATATGGAACATCCCTATGTTACTTACCATGATGATTATATCGAATCCGAGTGGTGGGCTTTAAAGGAAATCTGGAACAGGGGGCTGCTTTATAAGGGATTTAAGATTGTTCCCTACTGCCCGCGCTGCGGCACTCCTTTATCCAGCCATGAAGTGGCTCAGGGATATAAGGATGTAAAAGAGCGCTCTGCCATCGTCCGTTTTAAAGTAAAAGATGAGGATGCCTATATCCTGGCATGGACCACGACCCCCTGGACGCTTCCCAGCAACATTGCCCTCTGTGTAAACCCGAAGGAGACGTATGCGAAAGTAAAGGCCGCCGACGGCTATACCTACTATATGGCGGAGGCTCTTCTGGATACGGTTCTCGGAAAACTGGCCGATAAGGAAAACGGGACTCCGGCTTATGAGATTTTAGAGACTTATACCGGAAAAGAACTGGAATACA
>CANRXD010000128.1 GCA_947643685.1 uncultured Clostridium sp.
AGCCGGGACTGTAAATTCTCCTCGCGAAGCCTTTTATCAACCCGGATCATGGCAATTTTTATGATATCGGCGGCCGTCCCCTGAATGGGAGAATTCATGGCCACCCGTTCTCCAAAAGAGCGCTGCATAAAGTTTGCAGATTTTAATTCCGGCACCGGGCGGCGGCGGCCAAACATGGTGGAAACGTACCCCTTTTCCCTGGCACCTTCCACCAGCCCGTCCAAAAAGCCCTTTACCTGCGGGTAGGTTTCAAAATATTTATTGATGTATTCCAGAGCCTCTTTCCTGGAAATGCTTAAGTCCTCGCTGAGGCCGAAAGCGCTGATTCCGTAAACAATACCAAAATTCACTGCCTTGGCATTGCGCCTCTGAAGGGGAGTCACCTCTTCAAGAGGAATGTGGAATACCTGGGACGCAGTTATGGCATGGATATCCTGGGCGCTTTTATAGGCCTCAATAAGCCGCTCATCTCCGGACAGGTGAGCCAGCACGCGCAGTTCAATCTGGGAGTAGTCCGCATCCAGAAATACATACCCCTCCTTTGGAACGAAAACCTTGCGGATTTCGCGGCCCAGTTCCATACGGATGGGAATATTCTGAAGGTTCGGCTCGGTGCTGGAGATTCTTCCCGTCGCCGTGATGGTCTGGTTAAAACGGCTGTGGATTCTGCCGTCGGGGCCGATGCAGGTTCCAAGTCCGTCCGCATAGGTGGAATTTAATTTGGCATACTGGCGGTAATCAAGGATTTTTCTCACCACCGGATACTCCGGAGCCAGCTTTTCCAGCACATCAGCCGCCGTGGAATAGCCTGTCTTCGTCTTTTTTCCGCCCTTAAGCTCCATTTTTTCAAAGAGAACTTCTCCAAGCTGTTTGGGAGAATTGATATTAAACTCACAGCCGGTCATATCCCAGATTTCCTTTTCCAGAACGGAAATCTGTTTTTTCAGCTTTTCGCCGTAATCCGAAAGCTCTTTCCTACGCACGGCAATGCCCTCTGTTTCCATATGGAAAAGGGCATAGATCAAAGGAAGCTCTATGGTCAGATATAAGTCCTTCATTCCTTCCCCGGAAAGCTTTTCCATCAAAGAGGTTCCGGATGCATATGCCGCATAAGCCATATACCCGGCACAGGTAAGGAGGGCTTCCCTCTCCTTTTCCCAGGCTTCCTCATAGCTCATTTTTTTTAACAGATCGTTCCGGGAGGGTACCGTCATTCCAAGATAGTCTCTGGCCAGATCGTCATACTCATAGGTATCCTTCAGCGGATTCAGAAGATATGCGGCCACTCCGGCGTCGTATACGACATCACCGTAATCCACCGAAAGAAACGGAAGCATTCCCTTTAAATCCAGAACCCAGACCTTTCCGGTTTTACAAAGCATGGTCATTTTGTCGGCCAGGTATTGTCCGGTCAGAAACCCCTCTGCGTGGAAAAAGTAAGATACGGTTTCGTCCCAGCACAGGGAAAGGCCGCAGACGGTTTTTCCGTCCGTCAAAAGATTTCCTCCGATCTTCTCCGCCTTCATGGCCTCCTCAAAAAGAGACTCTGCCTGAGAAAGGTCTGTCACAGCCTTAAAATCATGGCTGGCGGCGGCTTCTTTTTTTACATGGTCTCCAAATCTGGCAAGCAGCGACTTGAACTCCATCCGACTCATGAACTCGTAGGCTTCTTTTGTATATAAATCTCCGATTTTTGCGTTTTCCATGGAAAAATCCACAGGCGCCTCAATACAGATTTCGGCCAGAGTATAAGATAAATCCGCCAGATCCTTATGTTCTTCCAGGGATTTTTTCGCCCGGGGCGGTTTCACCTCGGAAATATGCTCATAAACGCCCGAAAGACTTCCATACTGTACGATCAGGCTGGTGGCCGTTTTTTCTCCGACAGAAGGGACGCCCGGAATATTGTCGGAGGCGTCTCCCATAAGGGCTTTCACATCAATGAACTGTTTCGGCGTCACCTGATATTCCCTTACCACATCCTCCGGATAATAGCTGTGAACCTCCGTGGAACCCCGGCTGGTTTTGGGGATGCTGATTTTAATATGGGTGTCGGCAAGCTGCAAAAGGTCCCTGTCGCCGGAAACGATGGTGACTTCGGCCCCTTTTTCCTGGGCTCTCTTGGCTACGGTACCCAGAATATCATCTGCCTCGTACCCCTCTTTTGTGAGAATGGGGATTCCCATGGCCATCAGAGCTTCCTTCATCAATGGCACCTGCTCGTGGAGCTCCTCCGGCATGGGCTTTCTGGTCCCCTTGTAATCATCGTACATCTGGTGGCGGAAGGTGGGGGCTTTTAAGTCAAAGGCCACTGCCAGACAGTCCGGCTTTTCCTCCTCCAAAAGTTTAAAAAGGATATTTAAAAAGCCGTACACGGCATTGGTGTGGAGTCCTTCTGAATTGGTCAGATTGGGGACACCATAAAAGGCACGGTTTAAAATACTGTGCCCGTCAATCAATAACAGTTTTTCCATAGTTCACTCCTAAAAACTTCACTCTTAAAAAAACAGAAAGCCTGCCTGCTTCCAGATACGAAGCTGCAAAAGCACCGACAAAAGCAGCGCCATGGTCATTAATGTGCTCACAGAATATCTGGTTATCTGAAACAGGAAGAAGCGCCGGATCGTATTGGCCGATTCCTCCAGCTTTCGTCTCAGATCCCCTACAATATCATAGGTTCCATCCACCTCGTCCAGCTTTTTTAACCCCACATCCACCATATAGTGGATTTCCAGTTCCTCACGGCAATTCTCACAGGTCTCAATGTGCCCGATGAAATCCTCAAGCTCCTGAAACGATAGTTTGTCATTGATATAAGGGATTACCATTTTCTCCGCTTCTGTACATGTCATTTCTTTGCACACCCCTTCCCGCTTTTCCATAATCCTAAAACACCTCAAATCCGCTCCTTTTTTACGAAAAAAGGCTCCTCTTCGATGTTTTGCGGGTCCCAAAGTCATATATCGACATGCAGGCATATCATACATGACCTTTTGACTCTGGTATCATAGTATTAATTTTGATATTCCATAAAACCGATACGATTTTGTACCTGTATTTCATCATACGTAACTCTGTTTCAATATCTCCCAAACGGTTACGGCATACAGCCGATCGTGCAGGGGAATCCTTTTCCTTACCCGCCACGTGGCCCCATCTAAACTGCTACCATCATACAACAAATCAAAACAGTTTTCAATCACTCCTTATGGTTTCTTTGCACCATGAACTGTAACTGGTGTAACAGTTCAGGCTATCTGAACTGTTACTAACTGGTTACGTACTGTGTCCCATCCATGGGGGCACGAAAGTCTACCGGTCTTCTTCAAGGAATGAATGGCTCATAATATAGAACTCTTCCTGACTTGGCTGGTGCTTTTTTTCCATCTCTACAAGAGTATCGTCGTAACGTTCTGCATCCTTTTCGCTGATCGCCATGACAGGACTGTCCTGATATGTCCAGGTATGTCCGGCAAGCACACCGGGAATCAGCTCCTTCACCATCATCGCCGCCGGGTATTTCCCGTTTCCGGCGCGTACATGATATTTTTTACAGCTCTTAAAGCCGCGGCTGACATAATTGGCAGGGCTTCCGAAAATGACAATGGTATCGTACCCCAGCTCCTTTGCCTTTTCAAAAGAATGTTCCATAAGCATTTTTCCATAGCCCACTCTCTGAAAATCCGGAAGAACGCTGACCGGGCCAAAAGTCAGAACTGTTTTCTCGTCTCCGTTCTCATCCGTCAGTTTCGCCTTTGTATACATGATGTTCCCAATCACGCTGCCGTTAAGCTCCAGAACAAACGCCAGCTCCGGGATGAAATCCTCATGTTCACGCATGATATGAACCAGATAATGCTCCACGCATCCCGGAACATAGATATTGTAAAAAGCTTTTCTTGTGATTTCTTCCACTGTCTTGTAATCTTCTGCACTTTCATTTCTGATTACTATTTTCTGTTCCATTGAATAACCTCCAGTCAAAGGATATCCGGATGGGTATCCGTCTTTCTGTGCCGTTTCCACTATACCGGAAAATCATAAAAAAAGCAAGGGCGGACGCCCGGCGCAAACTCCGTCATATCCACAGGGACTTCCTGCCTCCTCTATCTTAAAATACAAACCCGAAGTCATCCGAAAAAGCAATATCCATAATAACTGGATGCCTCCATTTCTCAAGTCCGGTATCTTCATCGTAAACGACAAGATGATACTGTTTATCTTTGTCGTATTTCTTGTTTTTGAACGTAAACCGCAGCCGGAAAATACGTTTCTGTGCACTGTCCTCACGGCTATCGGCCACATAGGTATTCTCATTGGAGATTTTTTCGTTATCCTCCGAGATAAAGTAAATGCGATATTTTGCTGCCCTGACCACATCATTTACGGCCTCGGACTGGATAAAGTCCATGGAGGTGATCAGGTTGGTGATCTTATGCACAATGCTGACCAGCGCAATCTCTGCGTTTTTCGTCTCCATGTGGCCGCGCTCCATCTTGACTTCCAGAACAGGCACCAGCATTTCCTGTGGGGAAGAGCCTCCATGAACAAAGTTTGCGCCGCCGCCGGCCACCTTGAACACATTACTGCTTACGGGATAGGAGACAAACTTGTCATCCTCGTTTCCCAGCATACGCCCCATGCTCATGTGGTCGATTCCGTCATCCTCCATCGGAGCTTTTGATACGATGAACCGGCGGTTGATAAGCGCTTTTTCTGCGCCCCTGCCGCTGATTTTGCGGCCCGAGCCGGTCTCTCTTTCACCTGCGGCGAAATTCATCTTCTCACTTTCCGTCAGCCTGTCACGTTTATAGATAAATCCGTGATCTGCGGTAACGATAAAGTGATAGGTGTTACCGCTGATGGAGATTCGATGGATCAAATCTATGATCTCCTGAATCGCTTCCTCACAGGCGTTGAACACCTCGTCCTCCGTGTTGGCCTTATCTCCGCGGGCGTCGATCTGGTTATGGTACACATAAATAATCTGCCGCTTCGTCAGTACATCACGCAGATCAGCCACTTTCAGGTTCTTAATATCATCAAACTGGACACACACGCTATCTGGGTTATGGGCCTGCAGCACCTGCTGGCGGCCTGCCAGATTGTCGCACAGAACGCCATCTGCCAGCACCTGAAAATCATCTGTCATTTCCAGAGTCTTGTGGGGGAGAAGCGCAGCCATGCCAAGCCGGGTATAAGACGGCAGCACGCCAAGCTGTACCGTGAGCTTCGCCGTACACTTCGGGTCATCCTGCATCCGGACAAACAGTTCCTGCCCGACCTCATAGCGCATGGCATCCGAGATGATGACCACAGTGCGCTCCCTGGAATAGCGCAGATGATTGTTGTAAAACTCTCTCTGCAGGGGAAGAATGCCAGCCATATCCGTCTGGATAGCCGCATTCCATGCGGGAAGCAGGCGATTCAGGTATTCGTTGGTATAGATATTCTCCACCAGCTCCCGCAGCTTTTCAAAAACGTCGGTGTTCTCCAGCTGGCAGCCCAGGCCATTCTCTCTTTTGCCTTCGGCAAAATTCACTTTATCATAGCAATAATAGAACTTGCGGTACTGCTGGTCAATGATGTGATCAGCGGCCACATAACGATCCATGATAGCCTTGAAACCTTCAGAGCTGTGATAATCAGCCGCTTTCACCATGCTGTATGCGCTGCTTAAAAGCTGGTAGATTTTACCTGTCTTACGGCCAAAGTGCATTTTTGCCCGCTTTTCGCAGATTTCCGGAATCGTCAGCTCGCAAAGCTTTGCGCCGGTATCCTCGGCCAACAGGCGTTC
>CANRXD010000129.1 GCA_947643685.1 uncultured Clostridium sp.
TCAGGCCGCAGTCGCTGCCATATCAAAGAGCGCCTTATCCATCATCACATCGGGAGGAATCCTCACGGTGGTGGGATATCTGCTTTACTTTACTTCCAGCATCCAGGCCATCTCCCAGGTGGGCCGCCTGGTGGGCCGCGGGGCCCTTTTATCCATGCTTCTGGTTCTGTCACTGCTTCCGGCGCTTCTGGCAGCCCTGGATAAGCCCATAAGAAAACAGTAGGATAAATCCGGGCAGAGAAGCGAAAGCAGAGGGCCGGCAGTGTAAAAGAAAGATTTTCCCAGATAAAAATCAAAAAACCAGTTTCACAAGAAGAGGTGGCTCATGATGGAGATTAGAAAGAAAACAAAACAGGCGGTCAGTATCTGTCTGGCCGTTTCCATGACGATTATGGCGGGAATCCGGTCTTTTGGTGAGGCCAGAGGTCCCGTCTGCGATGAGGCGCTTTATGTAACCATGGACCCTTACGGAACCATCAGGGAAAGCAGCGTTGTAAAAAGCTATGACTTAAACGGCGCCGGAATCATTGTGGATTATGGTACATACAGCGAGATCAACAATATGACAGACTACGGGGTTCCCGTGGTGGAAGAGGAGAAGGTGACTTTCACCGTAGACGAGGCGCCCGCAAACGGCAGGTTTTACTTTGAGGGGAAAATGGATCCTGAGGAAGTGGAAAAAAACCTGCCATGGAACATAACGGTCAGCTATAAGCTCAATGGGGTGGAAAAGAAAATGGAGGAGCTGGCCCATGAAAAGGGCCTGGTGGAAATTTTCATTGATGCTGTCCCCAACGAAAATATCAGCGATTATTACAGAAATAACATGACTCTGGAGATTACCTCCATTGTGGATATGGATAAAAACTTAAGTGTGGAGGCGCCGGGGGCCCAGCTGCAGTCAGTGGGAAATATGAAGGCCGTTCTCTTCATGATCCTGCCGGGAGAGGAGCAGCATTATGAGATCCGCATCGGAAGCGATGATTTTGAATTCTCCGGTCTGGCCTTCATGATGGTTCCGGTGACCTTAAGCCAGCTTGACCGTCTGGAGGATCTGCGGGATGTGAGAGACACCGTAAAGGATTCGGCCGACGCCATCGGCGACAGTCTGGATGTGATTTTGGACAGCATGGAGGGACTTCAGGACGGTCTGGGAAAAACCGTGGACGGCTTAAAGAAACTGGATGAATCCAGAAAAATAATTTCCAGCGCCAAGGATGGAATCTATGTGGATACAGACAATGCACTGGCGGTCCTGAAGGAGCTTTCTGACAGGGGCGTACCCTTTACTTCCTATGTAAAAGATGCTCAGAACGCCCTTTCTGATATGAATGTAGAGTTAAACCAGCTAAATGATACGGTACAGGATCTGGATACTCACCTGGAAAATCTGGGTTATGGATTGAAGCATGCAAGCTCCGATCTGGATGATGTGGCTGATCTGTTAAACGACACCCGCCATGATATCGGTTCTTATGAAAGCAAGCTGGCCGATTTGAGACGGGATTTGGAGGAACTTAAAGCCCAGAAGGAAGCAGTCAATGAGAAACTTTTAGAACTCAAGAAAATCTTAGAGAAGCTTAAGGCTCTGGAACAGACCATAAAGGATCATGATGATGTCCTGGGAATCACCGATGCCCAGAAGGAAAAGCTTATGGAGCTCATTGGCAGCCTTATTGATGAACTGCCCGATGAGGCAAAGCCGGCGGCGGGCCAGATCATTGCAAGCTATTCCAATGCGGTGGAAAAGGCCCTGGAAGATGCCATGTCTGATCACGCAGGAACGGCACAGGCGGGGCTTTCCCAGCTTATTAAAATCCTGGAGGTACTGGTGGGGACCTTAGAGAAGCCGTCAAAGCTGGATGCAATGATTACCTCTGTTACCCAGTCCATTTCCACCCTGGAAAATATTATTTACCGTGTTCATAAAGACGGGGATTCGCTGGAAAATGTCCTGGACGACACGGCGGAGCTTTCCGATACCTTAAAGCGTACCTCCTATACAGGGCAGGACCTTTTAAAGGATGTGGACCGTCTGACGGAAATCATGAACACCTACCATGAAACCGCAGAAGATTCCCTGAAGGATGCTGGACTTTTAATTGACAGCGCCGTCCGCGGAACCAATACCATGTATGTGCTGATGTCTGATGTGGAAAGCAATCTGAAAGCGGCCGGAGCCCCGCTTGATAAGGGCACCAAAATGACCATAGACGGTTTAAGCAGTGCTCTCACCGAGGCCATAGACGGACTTTCCAAAACCGGAGTGATCCGGGATGCCAAGGGCACGGTGGAAGATTTGGTGGATGAAAAGTGGGACGAATATACGGGAGAGGACATGACTATTTTAAATGCCGATGTCAATGCAAAAAAGGTGTCCTTTACCTCGTCTGAGAATCCGGAGCCCCAGAGTATTCAGATCATTTTAAGAACCGAAGGGACAGAGGAGGCCGGGGATGAAGCAGAGGTTCCCGTAGATGAGGACTTTCATGCCCAGGGGAATTTCCTGGAGCGGCTCTGGAGTATTCTGGTGCGGATTGTGGACACCATCAAAGGATTGTTTAAGTAAAAATTTCATAAAAACGTAAAGGAATCTTACTGGAAAGACGCCATACCCTTTTGTATAATGAACGTAACAGGATTTGTCGAGAGTACTCGTCAGGAGCATTCTCGGAAAAAAGGGAGGAGTCTATGAACAGAATGGTAACGATTCAGGCAGTTCTGCACGTCCTTGGCGCTGCTTGTATGAAAACGCAGGGGCGGCAGGCAGGGCGTACATTATGGAATGCCCGGGCGTGCACAGGTATTTTGCTGGGAACCATGCTGGTTCTTTCCGGATGTCAGCTGCAGAATACAGGGACAGAGGGGGGCTCCGCTCTGGAGAGCACGCGGACTCCTCTGAAAGTGGAGCCCTATGTGCCGGCTCAGACGGAGGAAACGAAAAAGACGGCTGAACATGGGGAAGCCCTGGAAAATTCCGGGGAGGAGACAGAGATGGGCTCTTTAAATATTAAGCTGACCAGGGAGTATCTGGGGGAATGGGAACAGAACAAACCCATTCTCCGGGCGGAAGGCAATATGATTCAGGTTCTGGATGCCGGCTATGAGCCTTTAAAAGAGGCCCTGAAGCAGTTTAATGAAACGAACTGGCAGGAAATCCAGACCACCTACACGGAAAATCTGGAATGGGCCAGGGAGGCCCTGGCCGCAGGTTCCGCCACTGAATATTTTATTTTCAGAGAAATTGATATGGAAAGAGCCGATGACAGGGTGGTCAGCTTCTGGAATGATGAAAGCAGCTACATGGGCGGCGCCCACGGATGGTATTACAGAAGCGGCAGGAATTTTGATGCACGGACGGGAGCTGCCCTGAAGCTTTCCGATGTGGCAACGGATGCAAATGCGGTTTATGAACTTGTAAAGAAGGACTTGAAGGAGACCTATACCCAGGGGGAGCTGTTTGAGGATTATGAAAAAACACTGGAAGAAATGTTTGTGTCTTCCGCAGAGTCCGGTGGAGAAAATGTTAATTCTCTTGAGTGGGTTTTGGGGCAGGAGGGCCTTATCTTCACGTTTAATCCTTATGTACTGGGGCCCTGGTCCGGAGGAAGCCAGGTCATAACCATTCCTTTTGAAGGAAACGAAGGGCTGTTTTCAGAAAAGTATCGTATCTCTGGTCCGAGGACTGCAAAAAGGGTCTCCCAGAGAGAAACAGTGTATCTGGATATGAATGGTGATGGAGAAGAAGAGCCTCTGTCCTTTACTGTGGAATCCGATGAGGAAACTTTTACCAGCAAGCTTTCCGTATTCCGGGCTGAAAAGGAAGGGAAAGAGTTTACCTGCGAAGGAATTTTTACGGATGCCTATGTGATGGATTCGCCTTCCGGAGGACATTACCTGTATGTGGAATTTTCTGTGGAAAATGACATAAGAATTTTGGAGGTTTTTGACCTTTCCATGAAAGATGGAGGGGAATTAAAACATGTGGGGACTTCTTATGATTCCATCTGCGGTCATTTCCTGGCGGACGCTTCCGGATTTTCCTTAAGCAGCCGTCTGGATATACTGGGAACCTATATGGCATACAGAACATACCATGTGGGTGAAAACGGAATGCCGGAATCAAATGAAACCGTTTATACTATTTTCTATGACGGCCAACGGGATTCCTATAAAATGAAGACCACCAGAGAAATCCCTGTGACCGCCGGGGAAGAGGAAACCGTACTGGAGGCCGGAACAGAAATCTGGCCCCTCAGGACCGATGGGGAAACATGGCTGGAGGCAGAAGAGGCCGATGGCCGCGTGGTAAGAATCCATGTGGAGCATGGAGAGTCCCGGTATACCTATACCATAGACGGAATCAGCGAGCATGACTGTTTTGAAAGTCTCCGGTATGCAGGCTGAATACAGATTTTCAGTTGACATTAATACGGTGAGCCTTTAAAATGTACTAAGAAAGTCCCGGACGGCAGCCGTGAACGAGCCATGCTCGCATGAGCGAATTCACGGATATCGGACGGGCAAGCCGGTATGAGCAAAAAAGCCCAGCGAACGAAGAGAGCAGGGTGATTTGCGAATACAGGCGGCAGTTGCGGGAGCACGAAGTGCGGAGCAACTGACTTTCATGCATGGTGTTGCCTGCATCAGCAGGCATGTCCGTTTAGGACGGCAGCCGTGAATGAGCCATGCTCGCATGAGCGAATTCACGGATATCGGACGGGCAAGCCGGTATGAGCAAAAAAGCCCAGCGAACGAAGAGAGCAGGGTGATTTGCGAATACAGGCGGCAGTTGCGGGAGCACGAAGTGCGGAGCAACTGACTTTCATGCATGGTGCTGCCTGCATCAACAGAGTGTAATAAGGAGGAAATACCAATGAAATTTTTTATTGATACCGCAAATGTGGAAGAAATCCGGAAAGCCAATGATATGGGAGTGATTTGCGGCGTTACTACAAATCCATCCCTGATTGCAAAAGAGGGAAAGGATTATGTAGAGACTTTAAAGGAGATCGCATCCATCGTGGACGGTCCCATCAGCGGTGAGGTAAAGGCCACGACCACAGATGCAGAAGAAATGATTGCTGAGGGACGTGAGATTGCAAAGCTTCATCCCAATATGGTAGTAAAGATTCCTATGACCACAGAGGGCTTAAAGGCCACAAAGGTTCTGGCATCCGAAGGAATCAGGGTCAATATGACGCTGATCTTTACCGCCAATCAGGCACTTCTGGCGGCGAGGGCCGGAGCAGCGTATGTATCTCCGTTCCTGGGACGCTTGGACGATATTTCCCAGCCGGGAATTGATCTGATTGATACGGTGGCTCAGATCTTCAATATCCACAATATTACCACTGAAATTATTGCGGCCAGCGTCCGCAACACCATCCATGTAACGGACTGTGCTCTGGCCGGAGCGGATATCGCAACCGTACCGTACAAGGTAATTGAACAGATGACACATCATCCCCTGACGGATCAGGGAATTGAAAAGTTCCGCAAGGACTACGAAGCTGTATTCGGAAAATAGTGGTAACTTCACAGGGCGGACACCGCAGGCTTCTTGTCCGCGGTATGCGGGCAGGAAGATGCAGGGCTGAACTGTTACAAATATTGATAACGTCAGATACGATGAATAAGCCGGATAAGATGTCGGGGCAGCCTGGTTCTTATCCGGTTTTTACGCATTTGGAGGAATTATGAAGCAGGCACAGAATTTTACAGAAGGAAAAATTTTTATCCCC
>CANRXD010000130.1 GCA_947643685.1 uncultured Clostridium sp.
AGTATTCAATAATTATATACTGACTCCATTTGGTAAATGATTGGAGATTATATATGAAGAAAATGATTTCCTGGAATGTGAATGGTTTAAGGGCCTGCCTTGGGAAAGGCTTTCTGGAATATGTGAAGGAAACAGATGCAGATATTTTCTGTATTCAGGAGAGCAAGCTGCAGGAGGGGCAGGCCGAGATCGACCTCCCCGGATATCACCAGTACTGGAATTACGCGGAGAAGAAAGGATATTCCGGAACAGCCATGTTTACAAAAGAAGAGCCCATATCGGTCTTTTATGGGCTTGGCATTCCAGAGCATGATAAGGAAGGCCGGGTGATTACGGCAGAGTTTCCCGGCTATTATGTGGTCACATGCTATACACCCAACTCTCAGGACGGCTTAAAGCGTCTGGACTACCGAATGGAGTGGGAGGATGCTTTCCGCGCTTATTTAAAAAAGTTAGAGGAAAAGAAACCGGTGATTTTCTGCGGCGACTTAAATGTGGCCCATAAGGAGATTGATCTGAAAAATCCGAAGACCAATCGAAAGAACGCTGGTTTCACTGACGAAGAGAGAAACAAATTCACAGAGCTCCTGGGGGCGGGATTTGTTGATACCTGGAGGTATTTTAACCCGGATAAAGAAGGAGTATATTCCTGGTGGTCCTACCGGTTCTCAGCCCGGGCGAAAAATGCCGGGTGGCGCATTGATTATTTCTGTGTGTCTGAGTGTCTGAAGGACAGGCTGGTGAGTGCGGATATTCACACAGATGTGATGGGAAGTGACCATTGTCCGGTGGAGCTTTTGATTGATGAGGAGGCCAGGGCACGATGAATCTGGTGACAGCAGCATCTGACAAAATCATATACAGAGCGGCTCCTGCTCGACGACACGGACTTTTCCATCAACGAGGGTGATAAGATTGGTCTGATTGGCATCAACGGCACCGGAAAGTCCACACTCCTTAAGCTTGTGGCCGGGCTTGAGGAGCCGGATTCGGGAACCATTGTGCGGGGAAGAAATCTGGATATCCGGTATCTGCCGCAGGATCCCGTTTTTAAGAATGGAGAGACAATTTTAGAGAGCGTTCTCAGGGAAAATGAGGGACATGGGCATGTCTGGGACCTGGAGAGTCAGGCAAAGACGATTTTAAACAGGCTGGGAATTTCCGATTGCAGCGAGAAGGTGGATCATTTATCCGGCGGGCAGAAAAAACGAACGGCTCTGGCTTCGGTTCTTTTATCGACAGCGGATCTTTTGATTCTGGATGAGCCGACGAACCATCTGGACAGTGAGATGGCTGACTGGCTGGAGGATTATTTAAAGAAATTTAAAGGCACGCTTCTTATGATTACTCATGACCGGTATTTTCTGGACAGCGTGACCAACAGGATTGTAGAACTGGATAACGGAAAGCTTTACAGCTATCAGACTAATTATGAGGGATTCCTGGAGCGAAAAGCTGAACGAATGAGTATGGAGCGGGCATCGGAGCGGAAACGCCAGTCAATTCTCAGAGGAGAGCTGGAATGGATGCGGCGTGGTGCAAGAGCCAGGTCCACGAAGCAGAAGGGCCGGATCCAGCGCTATGAGGCTCTGCGGAATAAGAAGGGACTGGCCGCGGAAGAGAGTGTGGAAATGGAGTCGGTTTCCAGCCGGCTGGGGCGGACAACGGTGGAAATTTCGAATCTGTGCAAGGCCTATGGTGACAAAGCGCTGATTCGGGATTATACCTATTTTTTCCTGAAAAATGACAGGATCGGATATATCGGCCCCAACGGAAGCGGGAAATCCACGCTGATGAAAATCATCGCAGGTTGGGAACAGCCGGATTCCGGGACAGTGGAGATCGGGCAGACGGTGAAGATCGGTTATTTCTCGCAGGAAAATGAGGACATGGACGTAAGCCTTAAGGTAATTGATTACATCCGGAATGTGGCGGAGTATGTGAAAACAAAGGACGGCAGCATCAACGCGTCCCAGATGCTGGAGCGGTTTCTGTTTCCGCCGTCGATACAGCATGCGGTAATCGGAAGACTGTCTGGTGGAGAGCGGAGAAGGCTGTACCTTTTGCGGGTCCTTATGGAGGAGCCCAATGTCCTGATTCTGGACGAACCGACCAACGATCTGGATATCCGGACACTGATGATTCTGGAAGATTATCTGGATAGCTTTCAGGGAATTGTGATTGCCGTATCCCATGACCGGTATTTTCTGGACCGGGTTGTGAGCCGGATTTTTGCGTTTGAGGGGAACGGCGTTTTGCGTCAATATGAAGGTGGGTTTACGGATTATGCGCTGCGAAAAGCCGCTGAAAATGGGGAAGAATCAGGCATAAAGGCCAAAACGGACAAAGAAGCGAAAGCAGCAGCAAGGGCAAATGCTCCCGAAACGGATAAGGGGCAGCGTACCCGCGGACCACAAAAACTTAAGTTTACCTATAAAGAGCAAAGGGATTATGAGACCATTGAGGCTGACATTGCGGCTCTGGAAGACAGAATTGCTGTGTTGGAGAGCGAGATGGAAGCCTCTGCCCGTGATTTTGTGAAGCTGAATCATCTTATGGAGGAGAAAAAAGAGCTGGAAACAGCATTGGAGGAAAAGATGGAAAGGTGGATGTATCTTGAAGAGCTTGCGGCAAAGATTGCAGCACAGTAAGGGAAGCTCTTTTCAGGAAAGCGGGAAACGTGTACGGATTTCACTTATAATTTCCTTATCTTTTATCATAAAATGCCGATATAGACTAATAAGAGGAATAACAGGATAAACGGACTCAGGCAAACGATATATGTGGTTATGTGTCTGAGGGAAAGGAGATTTCATATGCAGGTTAATGTAACTCAGGATGTAACTGTCAAACAGTATACACAGGCGGCTCAGGATTTGGAAAAAGTCACGTCCGCGGCAACAGAAAAAACAGATGGTAAGGAAAATGCTTCCAACGTTCAGAAACCGGATACGGATCGCGCAGAATTTAATAAGGATAAGGTGGTTACCACTAAAATGAGCGATTCAGAGAGGGCTTCTCTTGTAAATAGTCTGAAAGAAGATCTGAATAATCAGATGTCCCGCTTTACAAATATGATGATGCAGACCTTCCAGAAGCAGGGCATTACAGTGAATATCGCCAATGACAGCAATGATTTCTGGAAGATGATCGCCAGCGGCAACTTTACAGTGGATTCTCAGACGAAAGCGGAAGCTCAGGAAGCGATTTCAGAAAATGGCTACTGGGGAGTGGCACAGACATCCCAGAGAATTTTTGATTTCGCGTATGCCCTTGCAGGAGATGACGCAGATAAAATGAAGGAAATGCAGGCGGCTGTGGAAAAGGGATTCCAGCAGGCAGGAGCAGCATGGGGCGGTGATCTTCCGTCCATTTGCGGCGATACCCGTTCGGCAGTCGGCAAGCTGTTTGAGGATTACTATGCCAAACAGGGAGACAAATAGTGAAGCCGGGCATTTTAAAAACGGATTTTATTCCCGACCAGGGCCAGGAATGGCAAAGCGGTATTGTGGATGTATCGCTTTGCCATTCTTTTGAGTTTCATAGTTTTTTATAAAAAAGGGAATATAGTATATGGAAAAACAAAAAATTTTAATTGTGGACGATTCGGAGATGAACCGGGATCTGCTGATTGATATCCTGGATGACCAGTATGATATCGTGGAGGCGGATAATGGCGCGGACGCCATTGCGATTCTTGCACGGCAGAGGGCAGATTTCTCGCTTTTACTTCTGGATATTATGATGCCTGAAATGGACGGGTTTGAAGTGCTGGCCCACATAAATAAAAATCACTGGAATGATACCTTTGCTGTTATGATGATTTCGGCTGATGATTCACCAGCGAATATAAAACGCGCCTATGATCTGGGGGCTTTTGACTATATTGGCCGCCCCTTCGACTCAAGTATCGTCCGGCGCCGGATTTCCAATACGATGTTTTTATATGCCAAACAACAGCGTCTGGAAAAAATAATTGCGGAACAATTCCGTGAACAGGAAAAAAATAATGAGCTGCTGACCTCAATTTTGTCTCATATTGTAGAATTCCGCAACGGAGAGAGCAGCCTGCACGTGCTGCATGTGAAGACCATTACAAAGCTTCTGCTGGAACAGCTGGTGCATCAGACGGACAGCTATCCTTTATCAAAATCAGATATTACATTGATAAGCACTGCCTCTTCCCTGCATGATATTGGAAAAATTTCGATTTCCGATGAAATTCTCAATAAACCGGGGCGTCTTACCGCAGAAGAATTTGAGATAATGAAAACCCATTCGGCTGTAGGTGCCCAAATGCTGATGGAATTGCCAATGGAACAGCAGGAGACGCCGCTGGTTAAGGTCGCTTTTGAAATATGCAGGTGGCATCATGAAAGATATGACGGCAGCGGATATCCGGACGGATTAAAAGGGGAGGAAATTCCCATCACCGCTCAGGTGGTTGCTTTGGCGGATGTGTACGATGCTTTGACCAGTGAGAGATGCTATAAAAAAGCGTTTTCCCATGAGAAAGCGCTGAGCATGATTATGGAAGGACAATGCGGTGTCTTTAGTCCGGTTCTTTTACAGTGCCTGGAGGAAATTTCAGAGACGCTGAAACGTGAGCTGTTTAACGGCCGGATGGAAAAAAAGACGGAAGATATCCGGAACATGGGAGGCAAGATTGACTATGACAGGCTGTTTACCCGGGAAAAATATACGCTTATGCCCGGAAGCCGGCGGCAGCAGCAGCTGTTGTATGTGGATTCTCTGACAAATGTTTTTAACCGCCGTTATTGCGATGAATTTTTTCAGAGCGGAGAAGAGATTCAGGCAATTGTGGTAATTGATGCAGATAATTTTAAGCATATTAATGATACATATGGTCACTCGGTGGGAGACATTGTGCTGCAGGGCATTGCTCAGGCAATTTCCTCCTGCGTTCGAAGAACAGACGCTGTGGTCCGCTATGGCGGAGATGAGTTTGTTATCATATTTAACAGTATTCCGGCATCCGCCTATAAACAAAAGCTGGAAGCCATAAGGAAGACGGTTGATGCGCTGGTGCTGGACGGATACCCGGAAATTCATATGACCGTAAGCATAGGTGGAGCATATGGAGAGGGAAAGCCGAAGGAACTGTTTAAAATTGCAGACAGTATGATGTACCGGTCGAAGGCAGCAAAAAACCAGGTGACAATCTGCTTCCTTGATAAAGAGAATAAAGAAAATTATGAAGACGAGGAAGAAAAAGAAGATTAAAGGAGCCTGATTGCGGGCATCCCTGAACAGAAGCCTTTGGGACTTTTTCGGTAACTGAGAGGAAGCCGGACAGATGCCGGACAATATATAAAAAGAAAGAGAGAATGGTATTATGAATCTAAAAGATTGTTATATGAGTTGTGGCGGTAATTTTGACAGTGTTCTGGAAAGACTGAGACGGGAGCAGACAGTCCAGAAATTTGTTTATAAATTTCTGGACGATAAGAGCTTTGAACTGTTTGAGACGTCTATGGAAAAAAAGGATTATAAAGAGGCGCTCCGTGCTGTCCATACCCTTAAGGGGATTTGCCAGAATCTTTCCTTTGACAGGCTCTATGCCAGCAGCAGCCTTGTGACTAACGCGTTAAAAGAAGATAATTATGAGAAAGCCATTGAGCTGACGCCCCAGCTGTCTGACGATTATAAACAGGTAGTGAATACGGTCAGGGAATATAAAGAATCCAGGGGGGAATAACAAAACA
>CANRXD010000131.1 GCA_947643685.1 uncultured Clostridium sp.
TCCAATGTGGACAGCGTGTGGGTGGACGGAAGGCAGCTTGTGAAGGATCATAAACTCGTATTCACAGATCTGCAAAAGGAAAAAGAGGAGTTAAAAGCCGCAATGGGTGCATTCCGGGCCAGGGCGGATAAATATTCTGAACTTTTATAAGCCTACCTTATGAAGATTCCGGGTAAAAAATGCTTATGAAACCAAGTTTTCAACGTCTTTTTTTCCCGGAATCTTCGCAAGGCTGAACTATTACCCGGTAAATTATTGAAATACGATTGACATTTATTATTTTCAATGGTATTTTTATGTTGTTACTGGAAACGAAAAAAATGTTTGTATTTTGATTCGTTTCCCGCGCCGGATTTGCGCCGCAGAGCGGCATATTTCCTATGCAAATCCGCGTGCATCCCCCGGAGGGCTTATAAGCAAACGGCAAATTTTTTTATCGTTTGCTATATATAAGGACGTGATATAGACTGGCTTGCAAAAGGGACGTGGATGGAGAGGTCCCTTTTCTGCTTGGCATCGCGAATGACAAAGAAAGGTAGGATGGAGTCTTGCTTGAGAAAAAAACAAAGATTTACTGGCTGTTTATTTTGCCGGGATGCCTGTTTCTTGCAGTATTCATGCTGATCCCCCTGTTTTCCCTGATTTTTAAAACGTTTTTTGATGAGAGCGGGGCGTTTTCCTTGGGAAACTATTTTGAACTGGTAAAGAGTACCTATTTTCAGCAGGTATTCTGGCGCAGTATCCGTTTGAGCCTGATCAGTACGGCGGTCAGCGCGGTGCTTGGTTTTCCGACTGCTTACTATATTTCCAAATATTCCAGGAACAAAGGGGTGCTGATGGCTCTGGCTGTGTTCCCTATGTTCACAAGTCCGGTAATTCGTTCCTTTAGCTGGATGGTAATTCTTGGCAAAAAGGGTGTAATCAATACCATGCTGGTAAGCATGGGACTGACCACAAAGCCCATCAGTCTGTTATATAATGAATTTTCCATGGTGGTCGGCTTTATCCAGCTTTTTCTTCCCACCATGATCCTTTCCCTGATCGGAGTTATGGATAATATTTCTGAAGATTTGAATCTGGCCGCCGGAAACCTGGGGGCTTCCAGGGCAAGTACCTTCCGCCATGTGATTTTGCCCTTAAGCATTCCCGGACTGGTGACGGGAAGCGTACTGGTATTTACCGGCTGTCTCACCGCCTACACGACTCCCCAGCTCTTGGGAGGTACCGATACCCGTGTTCTTGCCACAATGATTTATCAGCAGGCCATGTCCTTGGGCAACTGGACTCAGGCCTCTGTGGTGGCTGTGGTGATGATTGTGATTACCATTGTGATTTCCAATGGAATCAATTACATCAGCAGAAAACTGAATCCTACGATATAACGGAAAGGAGAATCATATGTCACTTTTGGAATTGCAGAATATTACTGCAGGATATGACAAAAACGTAATATTAAAGGATCTGAATTTTCAGGTGGAGAAAGGAGAGCTGGTATCTCTTCTTGGCTCCAGCGGATGCGGAAAAACCACAACGCTCCGTCTGATTGCAGGATTTTCCAATCCCATATCCGGTAAATTTATCTTTAACGGTCAGGATTACACCCAGGTGCCGTTAAATAAAAGAAATTTCGGCTTTGTGTTCCAGAGTTATGCCCTGTTCCCACACATGACTGTGTTTGACAATGTGGCTTTCGGCCTTAAAATGAGAAAGCTTTCCCAGGACCAGATTAAAAAAGAGGTCATGGAAATGTTGGAAACCGTGGATTTAAAGGGCTTTGAGAACCGCTTTCCAAAGGAAATGTCCGGAGGACAGAGGCAGCGTGTGGCTCTGGCAAGAGCTCTCGTGATAAAGCCTGACCTGCTGCTTCTGGACGAGCCTCTTTCCAATCTGGATGCCAAGCTGCGCGTGAAAATGCGTGTGGAAATCCGCCGCCTGCAGCAGAAATTCGGCTTTACGGCCATCTATGTGACCCATGACCAGGAGGAGTGTTTCGCCATTTCCGACAAAGTGGCCATTATGAATCACGGAGTCATTGAACAGATGGACAGCCCGTCTGTGATTTATAATCATCCCAAAACGGAATTTATCGCCCGTTTCGTTGGATTTGAAAATTTCCTGGATTTAAAACGTACCGGAGAGGACGGAAAGTATCTGGCCGGGGATAACAGTGTAATTCAGGTGACAGAACGTAAGGACGGGGAGAAATTTAAAGCATGCATCCGTCCTGAGGATATCTTAATTGTTCCGGACGATTCCGGCGCAGTAAATCCCTTAAAGGGAGAAATTATGGTAAGTACATTCCTTGGAAAGCGCAATCAGTACAATGTCCGCACCGCCATCGGTGAGTTCGAGGTCAGCACGGACCAGGAGAGTGTTTACAAAATCGGAGATAAGGTGACTCTGTCCCTGACTCCGGGAAAAATTATTTTGCTTTAAAGCGAAGGAGAGAGAAAAATCATGAAAAAAAGAGTTTTAAGCGTGGTTCTTGCAGCTGCCATGGCAGCATCCTTAACTGCATGTGGAAGCTCTTCTGACAGTACGGCCACCACGGCAGCGGCCACTACGGCAGCAGCTACGGAAGCCGCCACTACGGCAGCGGCGGATACGAAGGCTGAAGCTTCATCCAAAGCAGAAGAAGCACCCAAAACAGCATCTTTTGAGGGACAGGAGCTTCGTATTTCCACCTTTGCATTCAATGCAGAGCTGCTCCAGAAGAACGTGTACGAGCCCTTTGAGGCGGCTACCGGCGCAAAGTTAATCGTTGAGGGCGGAAAGAACGCAGAGCGTGCCACAAAGGTAAAAGAGTCCCCGGACAATTATGATATTATCATCATCGGTGACTCCTTCGTCGCTGACCTGATTCAGGATGGCATCATTGATACGGTTGACTCCAGTAAGATTACAAATCTGGATGCCGTTTACGACAAGGCAAAGGCTCCCATGGGTGAGGAGTACGGTCCTGCGTATACCTTCAACCGCCTGGGAATTGTTTATGATAAGGCCACCTGCCCCATTGAGATCACTTCCTGGGAAGATCTGTTTAATCCTGAGCTGGAAGGCTCTATCGCAATTCCGGATATCACAACCACCACAGGCCCCTTATTTTACTATGGAATTGCCAAAATGGCAGGTCTGACCCCCGGACAGGACGATGAGGCTATTTTTGCGAAGCTTGAGGAATTGAAGCCCAATGTAATGAAAACATACACCAGCGCCAACGACACCATCACCATGTTAAACCAGGGTGAGATTTCTGTGGCAGTTCTTTTGGACTATGTATACACCACAGCAAAATCCGCGTCCGAGGATTATGTCTGGGTGGATCCGGCTGAGGGCGTATACAGTGGTTTCAATATGGTAAATATTGTAAAGGGCTGCAAGAACAGAGAGCTTGCTGAGGCTTTCCTTGATTTTTATATCTCCAAAGATGTTCAGCTTGCTGAGGCTTTAGACGGCGTTGATTCTCCGGTTCGCACCGATGTGGAGCTGACTCCTGAGCAGTCTGCAAACTTCACATATGGCAAGGACGTAATTGACGGCCTTCTGATTCCGGACTGGTCTGTAATTGTAGACAACAAGGCGGATTGGACTGCAAAGTGGAACGAGCTGTTCTCTGTACAGTAAAAGGAGTTTATTCATGAAAAAGAGTAAATCACTGATGTTTGTAACGTTGCTGGTATATGTTTTTCTGATTGGTCCGCTGCTTGTGATTATGGCGGCATCTTTCAGCAATACTAACTATCTGAAATTCCCGGGTGAGGGCTTTACTCTCCGCTGGTATGAACAGATTTTACAGGTGAAGTCCTTCGGCAGTGCGGCCAAATACAGCCTGATTATTGCATTCGCCGCGACGGCCCTGGCTCTTCTTCTGGGACTTCCGGCAGCCTATGCTCTGAATCGTTACCGTTTTAAGGGAAAAGAAGCCATTAAGGGCCTGTTCCTTTCCCCGGTTCTGATTCCTGTGATCGTACTCGGTTTTGTGATGCTCCGCTATGTGGTGAACCGTTTCGGGCTTCCGGCCCTTCCCAGTCTTTTAATCGGCCACACGATTTTGTCGATTCCGTATGTAATGCGGGTGGTCACCTCCAGTCTGGCGAACTTTGATTTCTCCATGGAGGAGGCAGCCAGGATCCTGGGGGCAGGCAATATGTATACATTTTTCCATATCCTGCTTCCCAACATCAAGTCAGGAATTGTTTCCGCATGCATTATGGCAATCATCAATTCCTTCAATAATGTATCCCTGTCTGCGTTCTTAACCAGCGCAGGGGTGTCCATGCTTCCCATTGAGATGATGGCCTATGTGGAATACCACTTTGACCCCACCATCGCGGCGCTTGCTACTTTGCTGATGGTTGTGACCCTGGGCGTGATGCTTTTGATTGAAAAGACGCTGGGGCTTCAGAGTGTAGTTTAATATCTGTTCAGACAGCACCTGAACGGTTATGTGGTTTGATTTTTAAGGAAAATGAAAGAGGACTTCCTGGAGACAGATAATTCTAAGGAAATGCTGATTAAAGCAGCATTTCCTTAGAGCTTCCGGCGGAGGCACACGAATTTGCAAAGGAATTTGCCGCTTCGCGGCGCAAATTCGGAGCGGGAAACGCTTTAATCAGCGTTTCCCTAAATGAGTGCTCTGAATTTTAAACGGGGGAGACAACGGCTTTTTTGAGCCATTGTCTCCCCTGAACTGTTACAAGAGGCACGGCCTGAGAGGAGAATTTTTTATATTTTCCCATACAAACCGGACGTATCCGGATTTTCCTGAGCAGAACTCCAAAATTTCCATAAACTTGGTGTGCTGATACATTTATTCTCAGTCAAATAATACAGAATGAATTTCCAGTCTGCAAGACAGCTGGACGATGCGCTGTGGTGGCATCATTGAGTGGATCGTAAGCAAAGCTATGCGCTCACGCCCATCACGAGAGTCCGCCGGAGAAAACATTTTACTTTTTTTTATGGGGAGGATTTTCAGAGCGTATCTCATCAGTCAGCCGTTCAATCATCTGCTTTTTTAAATACACGTCAAAAGCAAGCTCGCAGATAAAGGCAAAGAGCTGGAGGGCATCACGCTCGGATTCTTCTGCTTCTGGAAATGTTTCAGAAGCAACTCGAAATTTTTCCTGTACGTCATCTTTCAGATTTTCCATTTGAGTATGTTCCATAGAAAATACTTCTGTATAAACCTTTGATAAGGGAAGCGATGTCTCACAGAAATGGTGTTCTGTAATGTAGGAAAGAATGGTTTCAATATCATTAAAATTCAATAGATTTTTGAAATAGTAAATGAATACCAGAAGCAGAATATGTTCCTGCGTGTACTTTTTACGTACCGGAGACGGGAGCAGATTGTTTTTGGCGTAGTTGTTTATCATAGTTTTTGTGAGCACCTTATCATCCGGATAGCGCTTCAGCTCTCCCAGGTGTTTTTCCATAAAAGTAGTAACCTGATCCATATATAAATCAATTTGTGGAATATCTTCAACTTTAATATGATCCAGGCTGTCCAAATGGCATAACAGATCTTTTAAGCGTTCTTCATTGGTTTTCATAGCAGAACTCCTTTCAATCCCTATTATATAGTAATGAAAACTATATGACAAGAGGGTAATGTCATTTTCTTCATCTTATAGGAGCAGGAAAGTCGGTTTTGTTGGACATGAGGTTCGAAATCTGCTATAATAAAAACTCAAT
>CANRXD010000132.1 GCA_947643685.1 uncultured Clostridium sp.
CCGGCGCTTCTTGTCCGCGGTACGCGGGCAAGAAGATGCAGGGCTGAACTGTTACGACAGCTTGCCAAGGATTTCCTCAAAGCATACCCCGTTGGCATGGGGAATCTCAAGTTCGTCTGACTTTATGATACACTCTTTTACAAACCGGGACGCCTGCCTGGCAGAAGCCTTCAGCGACTTCCCATTCAACACGGCTCCGGCCAGCACGGAAGAAAACACATCCCCGGTTCCCGGCCTCTGGCCGCCTCCGCTTTTCACTTTTACAAATTCAGCCTCTTTCGCGCCCTGGTCCAAAACCACGTTTGTGTAAAAATTTCCCTCCCGCACTCCGGTAATCACCACAGATTTTGCCCCCATGTTCTGTAACATCATGGCTCTGTCCAAAAGCTCTTTTCTGGTCCAGCCATTTTCCTTATAGGGAGTATCCGTGAGAATGCAGGCTTCTGTCACATTGGGAGTCACCACATCCGCCAGAACCACCAGCTTTTTTATCTCCTCACACATTTCTTTTGTGTAGGTGGCATAAAGGATTCCATGATCTCCCATAACCGGATCCACAAACACCTTTGTGTTTTCTCTGCGAAACATCTCAACCAGATCAGCCACAATGGCGATCTGCTTTGCGGAACCCAGAAAGCCTGTGGAAATTCCATCAAAGGTAAGCCCCAGCTCCTGCCATTTCCCTGCGTAGGCCCGCATTTTATCGGTGTAATCATCAAAGAAATAAACGGGAAATTCCGTATGATTAGAAAGAATGGCCGTGGGAACCGGACAGCACTGGATTCCCATGGCCGACAAAACGGGAATGGCCACCGTCAGAGAACAGCGGCCATATCCTGACAAATCATTGATTACTGCGATTTTTTTCTGCGTAAATGTCTGCATTTTTAATCCTCTTCCTTTCCCACAGGAAGCAGATATCCTGCCATTTTAAGGGCCGGGCGCAGCGCCATATAAAGGGTCACAGCAATAACGGAGTTGATCACCGCATTGATAATGGTAGAATATGTGGTGACGGCCAGTAATGCTTTAATAGCAGATGCCGCCTTATCCGCATTGGGGAATAACAGAGTATACCATACATATTTTAATGCAGGCTCAAATACACAGTTAAAACCGAGACCGCAGACAGCGGAAATTATGGACCATTTAAGAATATATCCCTGAGGGTGGTCTTTGGAGAGTTTCGCGATTTTATGAGCTACAAATCCTGCTACCAGGCCAATCATAAGCTTTGTAAGAAAGGTCCTTGGGGCGGAAGCCGCATAACCGCCCGTAATATCGGCGATGGAAAGGCCTACCGCGCCGGAAAGACCTCCGTATACGCCGCCCAGTAAATAGGCCGCCATCACCACAAAGGCATTTCCAATATGAATCTTTGTTCCACTGGCGGATATGGCCGGGAATACAGCATAACCGATATAACAAAGGGCCGCCATTAAGCCCGCCTGAATTATTTTCTGTAATTGTTCCTTCTTCTGTCTTACCATAATAATATCCCCCTGCATAAAAATATTCGCAGCCGTTCGGATCCCCTCCAAACGGTTACCGTACCAGTATTCTGTGAGTAATAGTATCATGCAGGTGGATTGTTCTAAATATCCAGTTCAATATTTTTCACGCAGTCCAGTTTTTTAACCGTCAGTCCCTGGATTCCACACAGATCAGAATCCCCTGCCGGAAGGTAATTTCCGCCCTCTCCTCCACCACCTCATTGCTGACGCAGAGGCTGGGATTTTCCAGAATGGAAATATCCTTTTCAAACAGGGGGTATTTAAATCCCGTAAGCGTAATCCCCTTTACGGTTTCCGTAAGGGGAAGAAAAGACATGTAGGTTCCATACAGGGAATCTTTAAAAAATTCTTTACGTTTCTCAAACTCGGAATCAAGCAAAAAGATTTTATTTTTCCTGTCGAATATATGAACCTGCAGACCACGTTTCTTTCCCTGTGCCATAAGATGAATGTTGGAAATTTCATGATCCAGCCGTCCTCCGGTGGCTCCCAGAATATCCACCTCGGCGCATCCTGCCAGAAGAGCATCCTGCAGGGCAAGCTCCGTATCTGTCTCATCTTTTTCTGCCTTTCGGATATCCATGGACAATCCGGTCTTTGCCTGATATTTTAAAATCTGCTCTTTTCCAAAGGTATCAAAATCTCCCACCAGAAGATCCGGGCGGAGAGAAAGAGACATACATGCCCCGACTCCGGCATCCACGGCAATGATAAAATCGTAAGACCTTTCCCCGATAAATGAGGCGGCAAATTCCAGATCCAGAGGACCGCCGGATACCATAAGACATCGTTTCATTTTATCTTTTTTCATATTCTCCAAAAATTCTTAAAAATTCCCTGGTATTTTCTGCCGGGTCATTTTTAAATACCGCGGAACCTGCCACAATCACATTGGCTCCGGCATCCAGCACCTGCCGCACATTGGAGGCAGAAACTCCTCCATCCACCTGAATGTCCGTATAAAGTCCGGCTTCGTTCAACATGCCTCTCAGCTTTTTTATCTTTTCCAGCGTATAGGGAATAAACTTCTGTCCGCCAAACCCCGGATTTACCGACATAATAAGAAACATATCCGCCTCTTTTAAAATACAGGAAAGGGTTTCCACCGGAGTTGCCGGATTTACAGCCACTCCGGCCTTAAGGCCGCATTCTTTAATCTGGTTTACGGTCCTGTCCAGATGACGGCAGGCCTCCTGGTGCACACAGATCAGATCTGCTCCGGCCTTTTTCATATCGGACACATAACGGCCCGGCTCCTCCACCATCATATGAACATCAAATACCCGGTCTGTAACAGGCCTTAGCTTTTCAATTACCGGCATTCCAAAAGAAATGCTGGGGACAAAGGCCCCGTCCATCACATCCAGATGAATATACTGTGCCCCTGCATCGGCCACAGTCTTTACCTGCTCTCCCAGTCTGGCAAAATCGGCTGCCAGAACGGATGGCGCTAAGATATACATATCAGTATCTCCTTTTACTCTTCAGTTCTTCATAAATCAGCCGGTAATTCTCATACCGGGATTTTGCGATTTTTCCTTCCTTTACCGCCGCCTTTATGCCGCACTCCCGCTCTCCCATATGGACACAGCCGGGAAACCTGCATTCTGACACAAAGGGTTCAAATTCCGGGAAACAGAAAGAAAGCTCTTCTGGCTTCCCTTCCTCCACATAGATAGAGCTAAAGCCCGGCGTATCCATCATAAAGGTGTCCTGCTCCACAAAAAACAGTTCCGAATGTCTCGTGGTATGGCGGCCTCTTCTGATTTTTTCGCTTATGGCTCCCGTTTCCATTTCAGCCTCCGGCTGAATCATATTGGTCAGTGAAGATTTTCCCACGCCGGAAGGCCCGGCCAGAACTGTGGTCTTTCCTCTCAGAGAGTCTCTTATTTCCAAAAGTCCCTCTCCTGACCTGGCATCCGTAAAATACACCGGATATCCCGCAGCCTCATAAATGGTACAAAGAGCTGCCATTTTTTCTTCCGTTCCCAGATCTTTCTTGTTAAAACAGACAACTGCCGGAATTTTCTGCATTTCCATAGTGAGTAAAAAGCGGTCCAGAAGATTTAAGTTTGGATCCGGGTCCGCAACGGCAAAGACGACCAAAGCCTGATCAATATTTGCCACCGCAGGCCGGATCAGCTGGTTTTTCCGGTCCTGAATATCCACGATATTTCCGGTCCGTTCCTTTTCATCCAATATTGTAAATTCCACATCATCTCCCACCAGAGGCTTCATTTTCCTGTTGCGGAAAATGCCCCTGGCCCTGCATTCATATACTTTGGAGACCCCGTCATGGACATAATAAAATCCGGCGATTCCTTTCATGATTTTTCCTGTCATCTGGTTCCTGCCTAAACCTCTTCTTCTTCAAAATTCACATTATAGGAGGTGAGCACCACATTGTTGGTCAGATCCACGATCTCCACCTCTCCTGTCGTAACCCCGTCGGCGCCCCGGATATTGTTAAAGCGGATATCCAGAATGGTATCTGCCGAGTAGGCCTTGGGCTCTGTAAGCTTTGTGTAAACCTCTTTTCCATTGACGGTCTGCTTTAAACGGATCATGATCTGGATTTCCGAAGATTCCGCTCCTGGTCCAAAGGACACCATCAAAGGATAACTGGCCTCCAAAGATGCCAGAAACTGGGTTTTGGGCTTTTCCGGCCCCAGGCTCACTGTGTAGTCCACGGTGGTTCCCACTTCTATTTCCGTTTCCGCATCGTGCTCCTGACTGATTACAAGTCCCTCCGGAACCGTGGAACTGTATTCCTTAAAGATTTCTCCCGGAGAAAGCCCGGCTTCCTTCAAAAGCTCAGAGGCCCTGTTTTCACTCTGTCCCAGAAGATTCGGCACTGAAACCGTTTCCATTGCCGGCCCTGTACTAACATATAATGTCACCGTATCCCCCAGAGCCGCCTTGTCTTTCGGCTCAAAATTTATGATGTTTCCGGCCTCAATATCATCGCTGTCTTCCTCCACCACAGCCGTTTTAAGCCCCTTTCCTTCCAGAAGTCTCACGGCTGTATCCAGAGTCATCCCCGTAATTCCCAGGGAATCCAGTTCAATTTTATCGGAACCGTTGCTGATGGTGACCACCACTTTGGAATACTTTGGAACAACGGAATCCGGTTCCTTTTCCTGGGAAAGAACCATTCCCTTTTCTACCTCATCCGAATTTTCCATTACCACCTGCATGACCAGGTCCAGGGCATCCAGCTTAGCTTCCGCTTCTTCCATGGTATCTCCGGAAAGGTCCGGCATCTGTACCTCTTTCTGGCTTATGGTAGTCTCCTCCGGAGTCTCACTTTCCGCTTCTGTACTTAAAGCTTCCGTAGACATGCTGGTCTCCTCCGGAGTTTTGCTGTTAAAAAGGCCCCCCAGTCTGGAAAAGAATACAATGACCACAGCCACCACAAGGATAGCCGTCACCACGCCCAGGGCCGTGAGAATCTTCTCAAGCTGTGTGGATTCACTGTCGCCCCTCTTCTCCGGCCTTCTGCTCTGATTTTTCGTTTCCCTCAGTTCTTTTTCTGTTCTGGGTTCCCGCAGTTTGTCACTGCGGCCTTTAATGATGTCCAGCTCCCGCCTGCTGATGGGAATTGTATTTCCGTCGGTTCCGGAAAGCTGATTCCCGGCCGAAGTGGAAGTCTGGTTTCTGACCTGGCGTTTTGTCACAGGATCATCCGCGGTCAGAAGGGCACGCCGCAGGTCACTGATGACTTCTCCGGCGCTTGCATACCGGTTCTCCGGCCGCTTCTCCGTGCATTTTAAAATAATCCTTTCCACTGCCGGAGGGACATCCGGATTCAGTACACTCGGAGGCGTAATGGGCTCCTCTAAATGGGCCAGAGCCACCGTAACTGTGTTGTCTCCTCCGAAGGGAACCTGGCCTGTGACCATCTCAAACATGGTGATTCCCAGGGAATACAGGTCACTTCGTTCATCGCTGTATCCGCCCCTGGCCTGCTCCGGAGAAATATAATGGACCGACCCCACCACAGTGGAATTCATAGTCTGGGAAGACACGGCTCTGGCAATGCCGAAATCCGCCACTTTTACCTTTCCGTCCATGGAAATCAGCATATTCTGGGGTTTAATGTCCCGGTGGATGATGTGCTGTTCATGGGCGGCTTCAATTCC
>CANRXD010000133.1 GCA_947643685.1 uncultured Clostridium sp.
TCTGGAAGATAATTCTTCTGTGGATGCACTGAAAGAACTGATGGCAGACGGTCCGCTGACTCTGAACATGAGTGATTATGCGGGCATGGAAAAGGGAGCTGATCTGGGGGTTGCACTGCCGCAAAACAACGAGCAGATGAACACACAGGCCGGCGACATTATTCTGTATCAGGGAAGAACCTTTGTGATCTATTATGATACCAACTCCTGGAGCTTAACCCCGATTGGAAAGATTGAGAATGTGAATGTCGAAGAGCTTCGGGCAGCGCTGGGAGACGGAGATGTGACTGTAACGTTGTCTATGGAAACGGGAGAGGAGAAGGTGTAATGAATATTTTAGTGTTAAATGGAAGTCCGCGTGCTAACGGGAACACGGCGGCAATGGTAAAGGCTTTTGTGGAAGGAGCCGGCGAAAACGGCCATGCAATAACGGTGGTGGATGTATGTAAAAAGAAAATTGCAGGCTGTCTTGCCTGTGAATATTGCCACACAAAAGGGAAAGGCCAATGTATCCAGAAGGATGATATGCAGGAAGTTTATCCTGTGTTGGATAAGGCTGAGATGATTGTGCTTGCATCACCCATTTATTATCACAGTTTTACCGGACAGCTGCAATGTGCCATCAACCGCATTTATGCCCTGGATAAACCGAAGAATTTAAAAAAAGCGGCACTGTTTTTAAGCTCCGGCAGTGATGATGTATACGGCGGGGCTATTTACGAGTATCAGAATTCTTTTTTGAATTATTTAAAACTGGAAGACATGGGGATTTTCAAAGCCTTTGGAAAACAGAACCAATCAGCGGAGCTGTTAAGCTCTTTGCGGGAATTTGGCCGGAATCTTTAAGACGAAATTTCATGGGAATCGTACACATCCTCCGGAAAGGACTAAAATCGTGTATACATATGAAGAGTTAAAGCAATTTGTGGAATACTGTCCCAGGTGTGCCTTGTCCGGAACCAGGAAAAAACCGGTGATGGGGAGAGGAAATCTGAAAGCCGTCATTATGTTTGTGGCAGAAGCTCCGGGAAACAGTGAGGACCGTGATGGGATTCCGTTTACGGGGCCGTCCGGGGAGATTTTAAATGAGCTTTTGAGCCATATTGGCATAACGCGGCAGGACATTTATCTGACTAATATTGTAAAATGTCATCCGCCGGGGAATCGCGATCCATTGCCGGAGGAACAGGAGGCCTGTATTGCATATTTGAAGTATGAAACATTACTAATCCGGCCGAAAATCATTGTATGCCTGGGGAGAGTTGCCGCCTGCCGCATCATTGATGGAAACTATAAAATCACAAGGGAGCACGGAACATTCCTGTTCAGAAAAAATACCTGGCTTACTGCCGTGTATCACCCGTCAGCCATTTTGCGGGATCCGTCTAAAATGGAAGAGACAAAAAAAGACTTTGAAAAAATTCAGGAAAAACTTAAGGAACTGGAGCATGAATAAGAACCGGAGGGGGAGATTCTGCTCCGGTTTTTTATGTTCCTCCATCTTGTATTCCGGCAAAAAGTAAAGTATAATCTTTGGGAGAAATTGGAAAAATGTACAAGAAAAGGAATGTCTGGGTTGGAAAAGAAAGAACGAGGAGGACAAAGCGGCTATACTTTGGTGGAACTTATGGTTGTGATTACCATAATGGTCATTTTGGCATCAGTGTCGGCAGGAGTGTATACCGGATATGTAAAGAAAGCAGAAATGTCCGGACTCTATGACACAGCTCACCAGATTATACAGGCCCTTGAAATCTGTGAAGCAGAAAATGCAGATGGGACAGACACAAGTGGAAGACGTTACTGGACAGACGCATATTTAAAGCCGCCCAATCATCCGGACAGCATTTTGTACCCATATGTGGGTGACATGACAAAGGACTGTACGGGATATTCTCTGAAAATAGGAAAAAGGGAGGGCATATACAGGGTTGTCGGATTTACATATGAAACGGATCAGTATGTGGTGCGGTGGAACAGGACATCAGGAATTACGGTAGAGGAGAAGTAAAATGGAAAGGCGTACAATGACGGGGCATCTGGCGGCAGTTCTGACAGCCGTGTTGTGGGGAACTACTTTTATATCAACAAAAATTCTTCTGGTGGATTTTAATCCGGTGGAAATCTTGTTTATCCGGTTTATTATGGGATATGTGGCTCTCAGCCTGGTGGCCGGGAAGCGCATCCCCTTCACAGGCTGGAGGGGAGAACTCCCCTTCATTGCTGCGGGAATCAGCGGTATTACCCTGTATTACCTGTTTGAAAATATGGCTCTCACTTATACAATGGCTTCCAATGTAGGCGTTGTTGTATCGGCGGCACCGCTTTTTACGGCAATTCTTATTCATCTGGTGTATAAAGAAGAAAAATTTCAGCCCGGTTTTCTGGCGGGATTTGTGGTCTCCATGGCCGGAATCTGCCTTATAAGCTTTAATGGTTCCAGACTGGAATTAAACCCCATCGGGGATCTTCTGTCAGTGGCTGCAGCTGTTTTGTGGGCCTTTTATTCTGTGTTTACAAGAAAAATCAGCGGATATGGGTATTCCACAGTAGTGATGACCAGGCGGATCTTTTTTTACGGAATTCTGCTTATGATTCCTGCGCTGCCGTTTTTTGACTGTAAGCTGGGGATTGGCAGGTTTGCCAATCCAGTGTATGTATTTAATCTGATTTTTCTTGGTATAGGAGCCTCCGCTCTCTGCTTTGTCACATGGAATTATGCAGTACGGGTGCTGGGGGCCGTTAAAACCAGTGTGTATATTTATATGGTTCCGGTTATTACCGTGGTTACCTCCATGATTGTTCTCCATGAAAAAATCACGCCTCTTGCAGCAGCCGGAACGGTCTGTACTCTGACAGGGCTGATTCTCTCTGAATGGAAATATAAATAATATTTTATATTTATAAAGAAAGTATAAAATAATGCTTGCGTAACAAAACAAAAGAGGGTATAATACTTGAGATATTTGAGCAGATATCGGAGAGATACGGTAACTGTTCTTCCATAAATATAATATGATACCAGGGTCAAGAGGTCATGTATGGCATACTTGTATGCCACTACATCAATCCGTGGTATCATAAGGGGTCAAAATACCTGTTGACCCCAACATCATAATATAGGAGAGAAGACATGGAGAATCAAAAGAAAAAAACTAACTCACTTGCCGTCAGAATGGGAATTTCTCTTGTATGCGGTATCGCTGTCGGTGTGCTGCTTATGTTTCTGAGAGAATCCCTCAATGGCTCCGGACGGGGAGAGCTCTGGAACACCATCAACAGTATCCTTTTTCAGGATATCACAGCCCAGGGTGCGGAGAGTGCGCTTGGTATTTTTTACATCATGGGTCAGTTGTTTATCCGTGCCCTTCAGCTTGTAATTGTACCGATGGTATTTACTTCCATTACTCTTGCAATCGGGCAGATTTCCGACACAAAGGCGCTTGGAAGGATTTCCTTTAAAACCATTGCCGGCTTTCTGATTTGTTCTTTTTTTGCGCTGGTATTTGCATGTGTGGCAGGAATGATTGCTTATAATGCAGGACTTTTTAATATCCAGGTAGAGGGACTGGAGGGTGCAGCAGGTTCTACTGGTTCCAACCCTCTGAATGTAGTATTAAATGTAGTTCCGTCCAATATTGCCTCCACTTTTTCCAGCAACACCGCTGTTCTTTCCATTGTATTTCTGGCGGTATCTCTGGGCCTTTGCATGAATGTGCTGGGGGATGAAAAGACAGGAACCTTAAAGAGGCTGATTCAGGAAGTAAATGATATCGTTGTGGTATTTTTAAATTATGTGTTAACAAAGTTCGGTCCCATTGCCATTTTTGTTCTTCTTTCCAGAACATTTGCCACATATGGAATCAACCATTTGAAGCCGGCGCTGGCTTAGGTGGTCATGACAGTGGTTCTGCTTCTTATTTTCCTGTTTGTGGGTTATCCGATTTTCGTTGCATTGAGTGCAAAAGTGAATCCGATGAAATTTGCGAATAAGATCATTAAGGTTGCAGTATTCGGATTTTCCACATCTTCCAGTGCGGCGACTCTTCCGTTAAACATCAAAACTACCACAGAGGAACTTGGTGTGGATGAGAAAATTGCTTCCTTTGTACTTCCGCTTGGTATGACCATCAATATGAACGGTACTGCTATTATGCAGGTCGTTGCAACCCTGTTCATTGCAGGATGTGCAGGCTATGATGTTACTGTCTCCCAGCTGATCATCATTGCCCTTCTGGCTTTGATCGCATCTGCGGGCACCCCGGCAGCACCAGGTGCAGGCGCGATTATCCTGTTTACTATCCTGTCCGGCATCGGATTTGTCAATGACGGTGCTCTTCTGGCTTACAGCCTGATTCTTGCCATCAACCGTCCTATCGAGATGCTGGTAACGGCTTTAAACGTTGTGGGTGATTCTGCAACCAGTATTTATGTTGCCAGGTCAGAAGGAATGCTGGATGAAAACCAATATAATGCTTAAATTAAAGTAAAACTGATGGCCGGAAACCGGGTTATGGCTTCCGGTCTCTTTTTATTAACAGTTGAGCACTCTCGGAAACTCCCCCGCACTCATCTTTGAGGCTGATTTTCCGAGAGTACTCCAGTCTGAAACGGGAGGAAGCCCGCAATGGAGTTTTACTTTGCCCCTCTGGAAGGCATCACCAGTTACACATACAGGAATCTGCACCATAAATATTATTCCGGCGTGGAGAAATATTACACGCCGTTTTTATCTCCGGGACCGGAGAAAGGGCTTGGAATCAGGCAGCTTCGTGACGTGGTTCCGGAAAACAATCCGAATATTTTACTGGTGCCGCAGCTTTTAACGAACCGCGCCGGGGATTTCCTGAAATCCATGGAGGTTTTGGGAGAATATGGATATCGGGAAATTAATTTGAATCTGGGCTGTCCGTCAGGAACAGTGACAGCAAAAAAGAAAGGCTCCGGCTTCCTTTATTATCCTCAGGAGCTGGACCGGTTTCTGGATGAAGTTTTTAAGGACCGACAGATTTGGAGCGGAGAATTTCAGGTGTCCGTTAAAACCAGAATCGGTAAGAATTCGCCGGAGGAATGGCCGGAGCTGATGGAAATATATAATCGATATCCCTTAAAGGAGTTAATTATTCATTCGCGAATCCAAAGGGACTTTTATAATAATATCCCCAATCTGGAAGTATTCGAAGATGCTTTGGTTCAGAGTAAAAACCCGGTGGTTTATAATGGAGACATTTTTTCAGACAGGGATTTCAGACGATTCCGGGAGAGATTTCCGGCAGTAAAAACCATCATGCTGGGAAGAGGACTGATTCAGAATCCTGAGCTGGCCCGGGCCCTGAAGGAGGAAAGGAGCAGCGAAATATTTGACAAAACCCGCCTGAAAAATTTTCATGATGAGCTGCTTGAGCAGTATTGCGAACGGATGTCAGGGGAGCGAAATGTGTTGTTCCGGATGAAGGAACTGTGGTTTTACATGATACGGCTGTTCCCGGATCATCCCAAAGTTGAAAAGAAAATCAAAAAGGCTACACGGCTGGCAGAATACAGGGCGGCTGTGGATGAACTGCTTATATAAAACACATGACATACAGGGAAAGTTATGGTATCATATCAGTCGATATGATACCTGTGCATTATTTTCTGCGTACACCGCAGAAA
>CANRXD010000134.1 GCA_947643685.1 uncultured Clostridium sp.
CAGGTATATCTGGATGAGATGGGATTTTTGCAGTATTTTACCCAGAACGGAGATAACTGGGCTTTTTTGCCTGTCTCGATTGCACGAAGCATTTTAAAGGACGCGCCTGTTTCCATCCATGAGCTGGATGCCAGGCTTCCGCACCGAACCCTGTATTATCTGTATCGGGTACAGGACGCATCGCCCTACCAGGAGCGCCTCTTAACTCTTTGCCGGCAGAAGCTGGCTCAGGAAGATGGGGTCGCGGTTAAGGAGGCTCAGGAAAACTATAACGAAATGTTATAATTAACGAGGACTTCCGTCGGTTCAACTATCGTTCGGCGGAAAAAGTATATAAAGAGTTTATGCTGTATGCAATCGGCCGTAACATCATGAAATCAAAAAATATGAAGGGAAAAGGGAGCAGAAAGACGCTTAAACAAAGGAGCACTTTTCAAAATCCAAACAAGGGGGATTGCGCCCTGAAATAGATACTGCAAAAAGAAAGAGACAGTCCAGTAAAGAGCCAGGGCCTTGAAAAAGCCTGAATTTTTAAAGGGCTGTCTCCCTCTTACATATCAGGGGGCGAAATCGTTATTTTCCGGCTGCCCCTTTTTATGAAGAGGAGTTTGGAGACCGATTGAACATTGTATGATTCTGTGGTAGACTCTGAATATAAAGATGTCTGGAGGAGAAGGTTGGCGTCCTTAACGGGTTAATCGCATTGTTCGAAAAGTGTAAACCCTGCATAAAGCAGTGCAAGGGACAGACGGAAAAAGACCCATCAGCGAGCTTGGCGGCAACTGATGGGTCGAACGGCGATTGCGAAAGCAATCATTAAATCTTCCAAGGGCGGCAGCTACATCGCCGCCTTTCTTCAATTACAAGTTCATCATAGCATTTTTTCAGGGCGGACGCCCGGCGCTTCTCGCCCGCGTACCGCGGACAAGAAGATTGTAGCTTTTTTTAGAGGAAGCGTCAAGAAAAATAAAAGAACGGGGCGCAAAAATGGCGTTTTCTGTCGATGGATTTTTTTCGGGCTCAGTTCTATTTTTCCTTTTGCCGAATATATTTAATATAAGCCGGGCAAGACATCCGGCAGGTCAATCTGGACTGATTATATCGAATAAAAAGGAGAAATACTATGTCAGAAAAAGTAATGGAAAACAACAAAGTAAGCGTTATCGGAACCATCGTTTCGGAATTTACATTCAGCCATGCGGTATTTGGGGAGGGCTTTTATCTGGTGGATCTGTCCGTAAACCGTTTAAGCGAACAGGCGGATGTGATTCCCTTAATGATCTCAGAGCGGCTCATTGATGTGACCAGAGATTATATCGGATGCACCATTGAAGCCATCGGGCAGTTCCGTTCCTATAACCGTCATGAAGGCGCCAAAAACCGCCTGGTGCTTTCTGTATTCGTGCGGGAAGTGAATTTTATGGAGGAATTCACCGACTATACCAAGACCAACCAGATTTTCCTGGACGGATACATATGTAAGGATCCCATTTACAGAAAAACTCCTCTGGGAAGGGAAATTGCGGATCTTCTGGTGGCCGTGAACCGTCCTTACGGGAAGTCTGATTATATTCCCTGTATTGCCTGGGGAAGAAACGCCAGGTTTGCCTCCGGCTTTCTGGTGGGAACCAGAGTTTTAATCTGGGGACGTGTCCAGAGTCGGGAATATACAAAAAAACTCAATGAGACGGAGTGTGAAAAGAGGATCGCCTACGAGGTTTCTGTGAGCAAGTTAGAGTGTGCGGAATAGAAACCGGCGTAAAACTTGCAAAAAATGGAAAAGTATGTTAAGATATGCGCGTTTCGTACATCAAAGAGTACATATAAAACGAGGTGTGCAATATGGAAAATGGTACAATACGTGTAATCTGCGGTCCTGGAAACGGGAAAACGGCATCGGCAATCGGGTATGGAATTATCGGAGCTGCTGCGAAGAAAAGAGTTATCATGGTACAGTTTTTAAAGGGTGTGCTGGAAGAAAATAATGTGGAGATTTTAAAACGTCTTGAACCGGAGATGAAGGTGTTCCGCTTTGAACGGTCCAGAGGGCTGTTTGAGAATCTCACAGAGGAGCAGAAACAGGAAGAAATCATTAACCTGAAAAACGGTTTCCATTTTGCCAGAAAGGTTCTGGCCACCGGGGAATGTGATGTGCTGATTCTGGATGAGGTTTTGGGACTTCTGGATCAGAATGTGATTTCTGCCAGTGAGTTCAAAAAACTTCTGGAGTCCGGGAATGGAGAGACAGAGCTTGTGATTACAGGCCGGGTGTGCCCGGAAGAGATTCGGGAATGCGTGGACTGTGTCTCATATGTGGAGAATATAAAAGTTGACAATCCGTGCAAATAATGTTACCATATGGGCATACGGAGAATATCCTTTGTGACTGTCATCTTAATATAAGATGGGGAGCTGTGGAACAGGGACTTTTGGGGGCTGACATCTTAGTGTATGTCAGCCCTGTTTGTTTCCGGAAAAGGAAACCGATACATGAAGGAGGAGAGAGTAATGGCTATTTTTGAAGGAGCAGGTGTGGCGTTAGTGACTCCCTTTAAGGAGAACGGTGATGTGAACTACGAGAAGCTGGAGGAACTTGTGGAGGAGCAGATTGAGAACCATACGGACTGCATCGTGGCCGCCGGAACCACCGGTGAGGCTTCCACAATGACCGAGGAAGAGCATATTGACACAATTCGCTTTATCTGCCAGGTGGTAAACGGAAGAGTTCCGGTGATCGCGGGTACCGGTTCCAACTGTACCAAAACAGCTTCACGTCTTTCTAAAGAGGCAGAGGAGGCCGGAGCAGACGGAGTTCTTGTGGTGTCCCCCTACTATAATAAGGCTACCCAGGGAGGGTTAAAGGCTCATTTTACACAGATTGCAAAATCCGTTAAGATTCCGGTGGTGCTTTATAATATTCCCGGCAGGACAGGCGTAAACATCGAACCGGAAACCATAGTGGATCTTTGTAAGAATGTAGAAAATATTGTCGGTGTTAAAGAGGCCAGCGGAAACTTTTCCGCGGTGGCAACCATTATGCAGCTCTCCGGCGGATATGTGGATGTATATTCCGGCAATGATGATCAGATCGTGCCTGTTCTGGCACTGGGCGGGAAGGGTGTAATTTCCGTACTGTCCAACGTGGCGCCCAAAGAGACTCATGATATCTGCGAACGGTTTTTTAAGGGTGATCTGGAGGGCAGCAGAAGGCTTCAGTTAAAAGCCCTGCCCCTGATTCATGCGCTGTTTTCCGAAGTGAATCCGATTCCTGTAAAGGCGGCCATGAATCTGATGGGAAAAGCCGTGGGAGATCCCAGACTTCCCCTGACTGTGATGGAGCCGGAGCATCAGGAAATTTTAAAGAGAGAGCTGGAAAAATTTGGTATTTTGTAAAGAAGGAAATCGTAACAGTTCAGCCTTGCATCTTCTTGCCCGCGTACCGCGGACAAGAAGCTCCGGGCGTCCGCCCTATGAAGATTCAAAGTAAAAAACGTTTATGAAAACAAGTTTTCAACACGTTTTTTACTCTGAATCTTCGCACGGCTGAACTGTTACAGGAAATCAAAGGAGAAAGTAATGGTGAGAGCAATTTTAAACGGCTGCAATGGTGCCATGGGCCGTGTCATTACAGATATGATTTCGACGGACGATGAAATTGAAATCATTGCAGGCGTGGATATGAATACAAAAATTCGGGCAGATTATCCTGTATATCAGACACTTAAGGAGTGCCCGGCCGCCGATGTGGTCATTGACTTTTCTGTGGCTAAGGCCACGGACGGCGTAGTGGCATACTGTAAAGAAACAGGGACTCCGGTGGTTCTCTGTACCACGGGACTTTCAAAAGAGCAGCTTGCCCGTGTCCGGGAACTGTCAGAAACCACAGCCGTTTTAAGAAGTGCCAATATGTCTGTTGGTATCAATTTGCTGTTTAAGGTTCTGGCAGAAGTGGCTCCGGTTCTGAAAAATGCCGGTTTTGACATTGAAATTCTGGAAAAGCACCATAATCAGAAGATAGATGCACCAAGCGGTACGGCTCTGGCCCTGGCGGATGTCATCAATGAAAGTCTTAACAATTCCTGTCACTATAAATATGACAGAACCAGAGAACATGTAAAACGCGAAAAAACAGAGATCGGAATTCAGTCCATGCGCGGCGGCACTGTCGTTGGTGAACACGATATTATGTTTGCCGGACAGGATGAAGTGATTACATTTACCCATACCGCTTATTCAAAGGCAATTTTTGGAAAAGGCGCAGTGCAGGCTGCAAAATTTCTTGCAGGAAAAGAACCTGGAATGTATGATATGTCTGATGTGATCGGTTAAATGAAAGCAGTAACCGTTCGCAAGGTTTAGCTGTTACTGGAAATATGAATATTCTCCTTTCAAACGCACATACTAGGGGCAGAAAGGAGAATATTTTTATGGAGAAAATCAAACGGTTTGCCTTTGGCGCCATGCTGATTGCCGTTATCAGTGTGGCCGCAGCATGTGGCAGAAATGACAATAACGGCACCAACAAAACCACAGCGGGAGCTACCTCATCTGCAGCCGGAGCTTCCGGCGAGACTTCCAGATATTCCAACGACGCTTCTTCTGCTGCCGGAACCAGCAAAGCAGGTGAAAGCGGCGGAGTACTGGAGGATATGGTGGATGATGTAAAGGACGGAGTGGACGACCTGGTCACAGGAACCACCAGCGCCAATGAAACGAGCAAAAGCGGCACATCCGCTGGAAACAGTTCGGCGGCAGGCCAGTAAAAAAGAAAAACAGCCCCATGACCGCAAAGATTGTCATCGTTCGGCCCTGCATCTTCTTGCCCGCGTACCGCGGACAAGAAGTTTGCGGTGCCCGGCATGTTTTGTTCTGGATTTTTCTTTGGGAAGCATGTATAATGGCAGTAGACAAAGGCAGAAGGAACGAAAAAAAGAAAGGAGCGGTGGCAATTCAGTATGTATACAGGCCGTATCATCCGTGGCGGCATGGATACAAAAGAGAAAAAAGGAAAAAACGTTTTATGGCAGTGGTAAAGCTTTTGTTCGTACTGGAGCTTTTTTGGTTTTTTACAGCTTACATAAAGTCCCATACCGTAGAACAGGTAACCAGCCTTCCGGTGGAGGAATTCCCGTTTTCCGGAGAAGATGAGGTTTACGGAATCGGAATTGGAACAGGAGAGGGCTCGCTTTTCTGGTTTCACAGCCGTACAGAGGTTTTGGAGCCCGGGAAAGAATAGCAAGTTGTTCTTGATTTTCCATAGGGGATGCATTATAATTTTTCTGAAATTACAAACCATGATGAAAAGAAAAGGATGGGCTAAGGAATGAAAAAAGTTGATTTACTGTACGAAGGCAAGGCGAAAAAGGTTTTTACAACAGAAGATCCTGACATCTTAATCGTAGATTATAAAGATGATGCCACTGCATTCGACGGTCAGAAAAAGGGGACCATCGTCGGAAAGGGCGCCATTAATAACCGTATGACAAATCACGTATTCAGGCTCCTTGAGAAGGAGGGAATTCCCACCCACTATGTGGAAGAGCTCTCTGACAGAGAGACTGCCGTCAGGAAGGTGGAGATTGTTCCCCTTGAGGTGATTATCCGCAATATCACGGCCGGAAGTTTTGCA
>CANRXD010000135.1 GCA_947643685.1 uncultured Clostridium sp.
TGAGACGGCGCATGCTTGCATGCAGAGTCTCATGGATATCGGGCAATCGACTTTCATACACCGTTATCATTTTAGCACATTAAAGTTTTTACGTCCAGCACTTTAATCAAAAAGCAAAAATTTCTCCACTACTTTTCCGACTCCGTCCTCATTATTGGAATCGGTGATATAACCTGCCGCCTTCCGTACCGGAAGCACGGCATTTTCCATGGCCACTCCGAGACCTGCAAAACGTATCATGGAAAGGTCATTATATCCGTCTCCGCAGGCAATCATCTCCTCCCTGGACATCCCCAGAGTCTCCAGAAGCCGCTCCAGGCTCTGAGCCTTATCGATTCCCTTTGGAAGGATTTCCAGAAAATGCGGTTCTGAACGGTATACACTGAAATTTTTCCCCAGAGCCGCCTTCACCCGGGGCTCCACGAGAGCCAGATAATCCCCGTCGTCCAGCATCAGAAATTTAGGTACCACAAAGTCCACATAGGAAGCCATGTCTTCCACCTCCTGCATGGGCATGTGGTTAATTCTGCTTTCGATTCCGGCATAAGGGCATTCTCTGTTATTTACCACAAGATGATCGCCCTCATAAGTAAGAATATCCACCCGGTGCTCCATGGCAAGCTCAATGATCCTGCGGTTTGATTCCACCGGAAGCTGCCTGGAAAACACCGTTTCCCCCGTTTCGCAGTTTATAATCAGTCCCCCGTTATAGGATAAAATATATCCGCCAAACCGGGAAAGCTCCAGCTCTTTAGCAAGGGGCACGACTCCCTGCGTGGGACGTCCGGAAGCCAGAACCACCTTTTTTCCACGTTTCTGTGCCTCCATCAGGGCATCCCTGGTTCTCGGGGTAATAACTTTATCTCTGTTGGTCAGAGTCCCGTCCAAATCCAGAACTATGATCCCATACCTGCCCGGGCCTTCTGTATCACAATTCATTCTGGCAGGCGCCCGGCCTTCACTAAACGACAACATTTCTTTTTTCTTTTGCATCCCGAAAACTCCCATTTCCTTTGAATGATTGCAGCAGTTCAGGGGGTACCCAAACCGTTATGATTTCCCAGATCCGTCATGCGGATTTTCTGTCGGACCGGAAGCAGGAAAGCAGGGGAAACTGACAGCTCGTCAATTCCCATTCTCAGAAATTCCTCTGTCAGGGTGGTGTCCGCCCCAAGCTCTCCGCAGATTCCCACCGTACAGCCGGCTTCGTGGCCACATTCTGCCACATACCTGATGAGTCTTAACACCGCCGGATGATGAGAATCATAAAACACATCCAGCTTATCATTCTGCCTGTCAATGGCCAGAACATACTGAGTCAGGTCATTGGTGCCGATACTGAAAAAATCCACCTCCCCGGCCAGCTCCCTGCTTATGATGGCCGCTGCCGGTGTTTCAATCATGATGCCAAGAGCCACCTGTCCGAACGGCACGGACCGGGAGGCCAGACCCTTTTTTACTCCCTCAACGATCTCTTTAATGCGCTTCACTTCCCATAGCGAGGTAATCATGGGAAACATCACGGATATTTTTCCAAAGGCGCTGGCACGGTAAATGGCCCGAAGCTGAGTTTCAAAGACCTCCGGCCGCTCCAGGCAGATGCGAATGGCCCGGAACCCCATGGCCGGATTCTCTTCCTTTCCCAGATCAAAATACCCGGCTGTTTTGTCGGCCCCGATATCCAGGGTCCGTATAATAACTTCTTTTCCCGCCATCATTTCCGCCACATGGCGGTATGCCAGAAACTGCTCCTCCTCGGTGGGATAAGTCTCCCTCCCCAGATACAGAAACTCGCTGCGGAACAGGCCGATTCCAGCCGCATTGTACTTTAACACATCAGCCACGTCTGACACGCTTCCAATATTTCCGTAAAGCTTAATCCGGGTCCCGTCCAGAGTCACATCTTCCTCATCCTTAAGCTCCATCAGAAGCCGCTCCCTGCTCTCCTCTTCCTCCTTCTTCTTTTCCATCTTCCGAAGGAACTTCTCGTCCGGATCTACATAAAGAGTACCTGTTTCCCCGTCGATCACCGCAGTTTTTCCGTCCCACTCCTCTTTTACCGATACAGAAACCAGAGCAGGAATATTCATAGTTCTGGCTAAAATGGCCGTGTGGGAGTTTAAAGAGCCCTGTTCTGTGACGAAACCTAAAAGCATGTCCTTGTCAAGCTGCACCGTCTCACTGGGAGCCAGATCGTAGGCGGCCAGAATCACCGGCTCAGACAGGGCATGGCCGGACAGACTGTTTCCGGAAAGCAGCGTCAGAAGCCGGTCTGACACGTCCTTCACATCCACAGCCCTGGCTTTGAAATATTCATCCTCCATCTCCGAAAACAGACGCCGGAAATTATCTGCTGTAACCGCCACGGCATACTCCGCATTGACACTCTGACTGGTGATGATATTATATACCGAATCTCTGTAATACTCATCCGTCAGCATCATTTTATGAACCTCAAAAACAGCCGCGTTGACCCTTCCCACTTCCTGGCATGCTTTTTCATACAGAACTTCCAGCTCGTCCTTTGCCTTTCTCAATGCCTCTTCATAGCGGCCGATTTCCTCTCTGACATCAGCCACACCCCTTCTTACCACCTGGCTTTCTGACTTTCTGTGATACCGGATTCTTCCGATGGCAATTTTATTTAAAATTGATTTTCCCTGTATCGTTTCCACGTTTTCCCCCATCTGTACGGTCTCGCCGTTCCTTCTGTCATTGTATACGCAAATACTGTCATAATCAACTATTTTTCTCCCTTTTTTCTTCTTTCGCAGACTCCGCAGTCTGAAGGTCCTCCACAGCCAGAAAGTCTTCCCCGGCCTTAACGGTTCCCTGGCATAGAAGCCGGACTCTTTGGGAATCGGAAAGCTCAGGCAACAAAACCGGAGAAGCCAGGGATGCGGCATGGGCCCTTATGAAATCCAGATTCAGACGCATGATGGCGTCTCCCCGCTTCACCTGGTCCCCTTCCTGAACCATGACCTTAAAGCCGTTTCCTTTAAGCTTTACTGTGTCAATTCCCACATGAATCAGCAAAGAAAGGCCTTCCCTGGTAGTAAACCCCAGGGCATGTCTGGTGGGGAAAACAAAACTTACGGTCCCGTCTGCCGGGGCGCGGACAATGGGATCCGCAGGTGTGATTATGGCTCCCTGCCCCATCATGCCGGCGGCAAAGCCTTCGTCCGGCGCTTTGGAAAGCGGCGCTGCCGTCCCCGTCATGGGGCTTCCAATCACCACTGTGCGGCGTACCTTCCCGGCGTTTTCCACCCGGTCCGACTCTCGTCCATGCCCGGCTTTCTCCTCTCGGTCCGGTTCCCGTCCTTGTCCGGCTTTCTCCTCCTGGTCCGGTTCCCGTCCATATCTGGTACTTTCCTCCCGGTCCGGCTCCTGCCCATGTCCAGCGCTTTCCTCATGGTCCATATATTCGTCCAAATCCGACTTTATCACTGTCACTCCCGGTCCGTATATGATCTGCACACCCTGTCCCTTTTTTATCACACCGGAAGCTCCTGTGAATTTTAACAGCCCCTCATCCACCTTCTTCGCGTCGAGGACCGTACAGCGAAGCCTGGTGGCGCAGCAGTCCACATCCGAGATGTTAGAAAGACCTCCAAGGCCCCGGACAATGGCTTCTGTCCGCTTCGCGGGTGCTTTATTTCCTGCCTCTCCCACCTCTGATTCGCCGCTATTCCGTATTTTTTTGTCTTGTGCCTTTCCATTTTTCGCTTCCACATCTTTTCTCGTATACAGCTTCACCTCCTGGCCTTCCTCACGTCCGGGTGTTTTAAAATCAAATTTCTTTATTATAAATGTGAAGAGACCGTAATATATCAGAAAATACCCAAGGCCCACAACCACAATCCAGACCCAGCCTGTTTTTTCATTTCCCTGAAGAATTCCAAATAAAAACAGGTCAATAAGGCCCCCGGAAAAGGTCATGCCAACGCCCACCTGAAGCATATGCATAAGCATATAGGCAGCTCCCGCCATTACACAGTGAATCACATAAAGAAGCGGTGCCACAAACAGAAAGGTAAATTCCAGAGGCTCCGTAATTCCCGTAAGCATGGAAGTCAGCGCCGCGGACAGAAGAAGCCCGGACACTTCCTTCCTCTTTCCCGGCAGTGCCGTCCGGTACATGGCAAGCGCTGCTCCGGGGAGTCCGAAAATCATCAGCGGAAATTTTCCTGACATAAACCGGGTGGCGGAAACAGCAAAACGTGATACCTTTGGATCCGCAAGCTGGGCAAAGAAAATATTCTGCGCTCCCTCCACCATGCGGCCGCCCACCTCCATGGTGCCGCCCACAGCCGTCTGCCAGAACGGAATATAGAAAACATGGTGGAGACCAAAAGGAATCAAAGCCCTCTCCATAAGGCCGTAAAACCAGGTGCCTGCATACCCGGATTTCAGCACAAAGCTTCCCACATGAGAAATCGCCGTCTGGATGGGCGGCCAGATAAAGTACATGAGAATCCCAACAATCACATAAACCAGGGCGCTGATAATCGGCACAAACCGGGTTCCTCCAAAAAAAGACAGCACTTGGGGCAGTTTAATCCGGTAAAACCGGTTATGAAGCCAGGCCACTCCCAGCCCCACCAGGATTCCGCCGAACACGCCCATCTGAAGAGAGGGAATTCCCACCACCAGTGCGCCTGCACCTGCGGGAAGCTCCTCCATGCCGCCGTGAATGGAAATCATGGCGTTTATTGACGCGTGCATGATGAAAAAGGCAATGGCCGCCGCCAGGGCCGCCACCTCCTTCTCCTTTTTCGCCATACCGATAGCCACACCCATGGCAAAAAGAATCGGCAGATTTGCAAAGACAATATCGCCTGCCTGGCTCATAACCGTAAAAATCATGTTGGGAACGGTACCTGGCCCCATGAGTCCCATGAGTCCATAGGCGGAAAGCATGGTAGTGTTGGAAAAGGAACCCCCGATTCCCAGTAAAAGTCCGGCAACCGGGAGAATTGCGATGGGCAGCATAAAGGACCTCCCCACCCGCTGCAATACGCCAAAAAAGTTATCTTTCATATCCGTTACCTCATTTGCTCAATGTTTTTCTCCTATCAGTATAGACATTTCCCTCCTGCCTTATCCATTTGCAAAAACATTTGACATTTATGCGTTTTTTCCCCATAATGGAATTATTCCTGTACATTCGTCACGGTGAACGCTCAAAAATACCACACAGCTATGGAATATGGTAACGGTTCGGATAACTCCGGAGCTGTTACAATTATACAAGGAGGTATTAAAAATGAAGTATCTAAACCAGCTTGACTACCCAACGCTCCCCTATCCCACAGACGTAAGCAACCCGGACAGCAAATTTGTGCATCTTTTTATCAAGGAAGCCGGATGCGGCCTGTGCTGCCTGGCCATGATGGTTGACCAGCTCACCAACAAATCCATTTCCTTAAAGCGTCTGATTTCCCTGTCCATAAAAAATAAAGCCAACTTAACCCCGGGCACCAACTTAAAGATTATGGGCCCCGTTGTGGCCGGCCTTTACGATCTGGAATTCCAGACCACAGACAGCATCAAAAAGGCTGTGAAGCATCTGCAAAACGGCGGCAGCGTCATCGCCAATGTGGGCGGGGACCGGGAA
>CANRXD010000136.1 GCA_947643685.1 uncultured Clostridium sp.
TACTTCCCAAAAACAATCCGCTTTGCCGCCAGCTTAAGATCAGCGCTTTTTTCCACCACACAGGGGCTCTTTCCCCCCAGTTCCAGAGTTACAGGCGTTAAATGGGCCGCTGCCCGGGCCATGACCTCCTTTCCCACCGCCTGGCTTCCTGTGAAAAAAATATAGTCAAACCTCTCTTTCAAAAGGCTTATATTTTCCTCCCTGCCTCCTGTAACCACAGCTACATAAGACGGCTCAAAGCACTCCTCAATCATGAGCCTTATGAGGCGGCAGGTGTTTATGGAACAGGCACTTGGTTTCACCACCGCCGTATTTCCTGCAGCAATGGCATCCACCAGCGGATCAAAGGTTAAAAGAAACGGGTAATTCCACGGGCTCATAATCAGCACAACGCCCCGGGGAGACGGCTTTTTATAACTTCTGGAATGAAACTGGGCCAGAGGTGTATGAACTGTTTTCTCCCTTGTGTAGGAATGGATATGCCTTAACATATGACTGATTTCACTGAGTACAAGCCCGGTCTCACACATATAACTCTCAGCGCCGCTCTTTCCAAGGTCTTTTCTGAGTGCCGCCCCGATTTCTTTTTCATGTCTCACAATACAGTCCTTAAGCTTTTTTAGCGCCTCTACCCGCTTTTTTATATCCAGAGTTTCCCCGGAGGCAAAATATGACCTCTGGCGTTCTAAAAGATTTCTGATCTCAGCTTCTGTCATCTTTCTATCTCCCTTTCTCCGGCATCCTCTTTACAGCGCCAGATCGGACAGCTTCATTAAAATTTCTCTGGCTGTCCCCAGCATTCGCTCACAATCCTTATTTTTATTCTTCTTGTCCTGGTAAAACATCATGGGCTTCTCCCCCTGGACAAACCGAAGAGCGTTTTTATATTCGGAAACCAGCGCCGGAATTCCCGCTACATCCAGTCTGGCCTTCGGATACAGCTCCAGGCGTACCTCCTGACGGTTGATATCCACCTCTGTCACATAAGCCCGGCGGGCCATGGCCTTGAGCTCAGCCACCCGTAAAAGATTATCCACGGATTTCGGAATATCTCCAAACCGGTCAATAAGCTCATCCTGCATATCCATATATTCATCGTCCGTCTCAATGGCAGATATTCTTTTATACACGTCCAGCTTCAGATACTCATTTTTAATATATCCATCCGGAATAAAAGCATCAATATCGCAGTCCACCACGGTCTCAAACTTATCTTCCTCCGGCATCTTCCCTTTAAGAGCCAGAACCGCTTCATTCAACATTTTGCAGTAAAGATCATACCCCACTGCCTCCATATGACCATGCTGCTCTGCCCCCAGAATATTTCCGGCCCCGCGAATTTCCAGATCCCGCATGGCAATCTTGATAACGGAACCCAGCTCCGTAAATTCCCGGATGGCCTGAAGTCACTTCTCCGCCTCATACTTCCACAACTTATCCCTCTTATACATGAGGAACGCAAAAGAATTCCGGTTGGAACGGCCGATTCTGCCCCGAATCTGGTAAAGCTGTGACAGTCCAAGACGGTCTGCGTCATGAATAATCATGGTGTTGGCATTGGGAATATCCAAACCGGTCTCGATGATAGTGGTAGACACCAGCACGTCAATTTCACCATTTACAAAGTCCAGCATGATTTTTTCAAGCTGGTGCTCATTCATCTGGCCATGGGCAAAAGCTACCTGGGCATCCGGCACCAGAGCCGCCACATGGTTTGCAATCTCATCAATATTATTGACCCGGTTATATACATAATACACCTGTCCGCCCCGGGATTTTTCCCTGTGAATGGCCTCACGTACCATCTCATCGTTGTATTCCATCACGTAGGTCTGGATAGGCACCCGATCCACCGGAGGCTCCTCCAGCACGCTCATGTCACGGATTCCGATAAGGCTCATATGGAGCGTTCTGGGGATGGGAGTTGCTGTCAGAGTCAGTACATCCACATTCTGCTTCATCTGTTTGATTTTCTCTTTATGGGCCACCCCGAATCTCTGTTCTTCATCGATGATAAGAAGTCCCAGGCTTTTGAATTCCACATCCCTGGAAAGGACCCGGTGAGTGCCGATGATTATGTCTACATACCCTTTTTTCAGCCCTTCCAGAGTCTTTTTTATCTCGCCCGGAGTCCGAAATCTTGACATTAAATCCACCCGCACAGGAAAATCTTTAATCCTCTGTATAAAAGTATTGTAATGCTGCTGGGCCAGAATCGTAGTGGGAACCAGATAGACTACCTGTTTCCCCTCCTGAACTGCTTTAAACGCCGCCCGGAGGGCAATTTCCGTTTTTCCATATCCCACATCCCCGCAGATCAGACGGTCCATGATCTTCCGGCTCTCCATATCCTTTTTCGTATCCTCAATGGCGGCAAGCTGATCCTCCGTTTCTTCATACGGAAACATTTCCTCAAATTCCTTCTGCCATACCGTATCCGGGCCATACTGAAAGCCCTCCGAGTCACGCCGGGCCGCATAAAGCTCCACCAGTTCCTTTGCAATCTCTCTCACTGCCGTACGGACCCTGGTCTTAGTTTTTCCCCATTCACTTCCGCCTAGCTTATTCAGTCTCGGCGCTTTTGCATCAGCTCCGGCGTATTTCTGGATTCCATCCAGTCGGGTGGCCGGAAGATACAATTTCCCCCCGCCTCCATATTCTACTTTAATGTAATCCTTGATCACATGATCCCGTTCAATTTTCTCAATTCCCCGGTAAATTCCCAGGCCATGGCTTTCGTGAACCACATAATCTCCAACGGAAAGCTCTGAAAAACTGCTGATTTTCTTTCCTTCATAATTATACTTTTTCCGCTTTTTCTGACGTCTCTCATTTCCGAACATATCCCCCTCGGTAATGACCACAAATTTAATCAGGGGATATTCAAAGCCCTTATGGAGCTTTCCATAGGTCACAAGGATTTCTCCCGGGTTCACAGGCTTTCCTGCATCCTCAGGGCAGAAAGCGCGGAGCTCATATTCTCTCAGATCCCCTGCCAGTCTGCTGGCCCTGGTTCTGGAGGCCGAGAGAAGTACCACCCGGTAGCCTTCTTTTTTCCATCTGAGCAGATCCTTAATGAGAAACTCAAAGCCATTCTGATAAGAATTGACATTTTTTCCCGTGATGCTGTACTTTTTCTTACCGGCCATACCGGGAAGCCTCTGATCCAGTCCGGTCATAAACACAGTATCAGGAAGCTGGGCAGCCGCCAGCGCTTCCTTTGCAGAAAACAGAATATCCGTCTGTCCCGGGAGCAGATATCCGCCTTCCAGCCGGTGGCTCATGCTCTCCCGGAATTCCATTTCCACAGTCTCCGCTTTTTCCTTAAGTCTCTGAGGCTCATCCAGAAACACAGCCAGGCCGTTTCCCTTTCCGGAAGCCGCCTTTCTCATATAATCAAGAAAGGAAACCGTGCCTTTATAAAAATACCGGATATATCCCTCCAGAGGCTGGGCGGCAGAGCCCTCTCGCAGAGACGCGCAGAGCGCCCCTACTGTTGTCTTAATTCTATGGGCCTCCTCTGCCTTTCCCTGGTCACGGAATGTCTTTTCCTGCTTTTCCCCTTCCTTCTCAATCAGGCGAATCCCATCTTCGATCTGAGACCGGGTGAGTACCGCCTCCGCAGCCGGAAAAATCCTGACAAAATCCATCTGTGCAATGGAGCGCTGGCTTTCCGGGTCAAAAGATCGAATAGAATCCACCTCATCTCCCCAAAGTTCAATCCGAACCGGCAGCTCCTCCGTAAGAGGGAAAATGTCAAGGATTCCGCCCCGAATGGAAAACTGTCCCATCCCATCTACCTGCCCCATACGCTCGTAGCCCATGTTCGTCAGGGCTCTTCTGATTTCTTCCACATTAAGGACATCCCCTGATGTTACAGACAGGCAGCATTCCTCCAGTACAGAAAGCGGAAGAAGGTGGTCCATAAGGCCGTCCACCGTTGTAACAACAATGCCGCCCTCATCCTCCGCCAGGTGTTTAAACACCTGCATCCGTTGTCTGGTCAGAAGATTTCCGTGAATATCTGAGCTGTAAAACAGCAGATCCCTGGCCGGATACAGCCATGTGTTTTTACAGAAATAGCTGAAATCATCGTAAAGTTCCTTTGCCCTGGTGTCATCATAAGTCACAATTAACTTCCATGCCTTCTCCGAAGAAAGCTCGTACATTACGTGGACTTTCTGGGAATCCGTAACGCCGCATATGTGCACAGGTCCCTTCCCCTGATTCAAGTCACGCTTCATATCCCCGTATTCCGCCAGCTCCATCAACGGATTTGCAAATATCTCTCCCATACTTCACTTCTCCTGTTTCTGCTATGTCTGATCGTTCTGCTATGCCTGACTGTCCTTCTTCCTATTATGGTCATTCATGGCATGTTCAATGCCCTCTGTGACAGCTTCCACCACTGCATCTGCCGCTTCCTTCACTGCATCCTCCATGATTTTTTTCTCACCCTGGGAAAAATGCCCCAGCACATAATCTACCAGAGCCATACTGGGCGGTTTTTCCCCCACTCCCACACGGACTCTGGGAAATTCCTGTGTCCCCAGATGGGCGATAATGCTTTTAATGCCATTGTGTCCTCCGGCACTTCCTTTGGTCCGGATCCTCAGCTGTCCCGGCGCCAGACTGATATCGTCGTATACCACCAGGATATCCTCCGGCTCCACCTTATAATAATCGGCGGCCGCCCGGATACTTTCCCCGCTGGAATTCATGAACGTCTGGGGTTTTAAAAGAATCACCTTATGCCCTCCGATCACAGCCCGGCCGCAAAGAGCCTTATGCTTTTTTTCAGAAATATCCGCTCCAAGTTTCTCAGCCAGAACATCCAGAACCATAAAACCCGCGTTATGTCTTGTATTTTCATATTCCTTTCCCGGATTCCCGAGACCTGCCACTATAAACATATTTAAAATTTTCTCCTTTATTCACACGCCTTTTAGGGGCCTTTTTCAAGTCCCCTGGTTTTACTATTCTATCAGCTTTATGGCTTTCTTACAAGTAAAAAATCCTTTCCCCGGATCTCCCAAACCACAGAGAAGTTACTGCTCACAGATTCTATGCGAATGTAACCGTATATGCCTCCACGGTTCCGTTTTGGATTCACAGAGCCGCCAGAGCTTTCCTTTCTTGTGAAAATCATGTATAATCAAAGGCAGGAGGGATTTTTCATATGAATATGTTACAGATGAGTGAGGATATGAGAAACGGGCAGGCCATATCCTTAAAAAAGCAAGTGCAGCTAATTGTTTCTCTGTCCATTCCTGCCATCCTGGAGCAACTGGTAATGACCTTAATGAGTTATATTGATACAGCCATGGTAGGAAGTCTGGGCTCCCGGGCCACAGCCTCCATTGGCGTAGTGTCCAGCTCCATATGGCTGTTAAACGGCATTGTAAGTGCTGTCGCCGTAGGCTTTTCCGTCCAGGTGGCTCAATATCTGGGGGCCGGGCGGGAAGAAGACAGCCGGAACGTACTCTGTCAGGCTATCCTGTTTAATCTCCTGTTTGGAATCAGCCTTGCGCTTGTTATTGTCTCTCTGGGCCGCTTTCTTCCGGCTTTTCTGGGGGCAGATCCGGATATCCGGCCTT
>CANRXD010000137.1 GCA_947643685.1 uncultured Clostridium sp.
ATCAGATTATTTTTCCGGAGGGCGGCCGTGAGCTGTGGTGGCATTCGGACCGGCTGACGGAGGAACAGTGGAAGGAAATATATGGAGGGGATGATTAGTTGGAAGATTTAAAGCGGTTGCTCAGAAAGGGGAGTCTCCTGCTTATCCTGTTATGTCTGGCAGTGGCAGCCGGGAGCTTCTATACAGTCTTTAAGGAGGACGCAGGCCGAAAGCAGCCGGAGGAATCCTGGGAACCGGCTATGGAGATTTCCGGCAGCGCTGCCACAGGCAATACCGGGGCAGCAGACAATGGGAAAGAACAACAGGAATCTCTGTCATCACCATATTTTTTAGAAGAGCCGGACAGCCTGCTCAGTGAAGCTGAAGAAAAAGAACTGGAAAACAGTGCCCTGTCGGCTGCCTTGGAGGTGCAGGAGGTATACAGGTATGCAGCAATAGAGGAGGATGCGCCCTATACTTATACGGTCAGGGATTTCTCTAGGGAACAGAGGAACCGGGTAGTATCCATGCTGGGAGAGGCCTGATATGTAAGTGTTACTGACGGGGCAAATATGGAAAACCATAACAGTGTCTGGGATTTTTATTCTGCTTATTTGAAGGGGCAGGACAGCCTGGTTACTATTTTTGACGTGAATCTGGATGGGCTGATCGGTGCTTATACGTTTATACACAGGAAAGGAAACCTGCAGACCTTTTATGTGCAGATCGGATGGAGGGAAGGGGGCGTACCGGAAATCATATCTACTGCTGTCAGTGATATTGCGGAGATAAAACTGACAGAAAAAGGATATTTCATTTACGCCTATACGGTACAGCTCTACCATTCCAGCCTGCGCCAGTTCTGGCGGGCAGCCCCGCTTTCTGACCGGTGCAGGGAGTTGACAGAAAAATATCTGGACGGACTTAGCTATGTCAATTACAATGTCCTTGTAACGGACTGGGACAGCAGCAACGTGGAGGATATCCTGATGCCATGCATGTTTGAGGACCTGTACCGCATGGATACGGGAGAGATTCTGCGGCCGGAAAATGGGGAGATACCTGCAGAGGTATATGAACGGATCATGACCACGTATTTTCCAGTCACAAAGGAACGGATAAGGGAGATATGCGGTTACTGCGCAGACACAGACAGCTATCCGTATGAAATGATCTTTTCCAGCCCGTATCCGCCTTTTGGGGAAGTGGTGGGGGATAAGGAGAACCCGGACGGAACGCTGACCCTCTTTGTAGATGGGGTATGGCCGGATTATAACTCCGACTGTGCGTTTACCAACATCATAACCGTTCAGCCCTTTGATGACGGGACATTCCGTTATTTATCCAATTCCATAGAGAAAAAGGAGCTGGACATTCCCAACGTATATGATATGAAATAAAGGAAGGATTTCCATGGAAATAAGAAAAATATATATCCAGACTATTATTATAATGATGGCAGGATTTTTGTGTGCCTGTGGAGGAAAAAAGCAGGAGGAGTTTTCACTGTCCGGCGCCATAGAAGGCAGGGAAGAATCTTCTTTGGCAGAGAGCAGGGAAGATAGTGACAAAAAAGGGCGTTGGGAAAAAGGGTATGATCTTCCGGTTGATGAAAACGAAAGGAAAGAAGCGGAAGCTGACTTAAGGGCCGCGTTGGAATTGACCAGGGACATTTACCAAGAAGCGGACAAAGGCGATGCTTCAAACGTGGTTTTATCAGAGGAAGTTTTAATTCAATTAAAAGAGAAGCTAAAGACTATGGGCATGCCGGTCACAGGAAGCGAACCGTACCAGGTTATGGAGAACTGGCAGGAGATGGAGCGTTTTTTACAGGATGCCGGAGTGGGAAAGGCCGGGACCGTGCTCCTGTACCGGATTCATGGAGATGGAGGAATCGGAAGGTTTCAATATCAGTATGATGGAGAAAATCTGTATGTGCTGGCAGCAAATATGACATGGGGGAAAGATGAAACACCGATGCCTGCGTACATTTCCTATACAAGAATAAAAGAATGGCGGTATACGGAAAAAGGATATTTCTGCTATGAATTATGTGTACCGGAACCTCCGGAAGTATCGGAGATTGTTGATGGAAGCTGCCTGGTCAGAGTGAGGCCCCTGCCACAGGAGTGCCGTGAAGTGTCCGAAAAATGTGTGCTTCCATTGGGGTATCAGGGAAATAACCTGTTATGCTCCAACTGGGACAGGGAGAGCCTGGATAAACTGGATTATAACGGGATTTATGAATATTTTTATGGGATGAAATATGACAGGCGGTTTGAACCGGAGCAGTATCCCCATGGGATACCGGCAGAAGAGTTTGAAAACACCATCATGGATTACCTTCCGGTTTCCAGGGAGGAGATTCGGCAGTGGGCCGTGTTTGATGAAGGGCGTCAAGTCTACCGATGGGAGAGACTGGGGTGCGGAAATTACGCACCCAGTTTCTTCGGTACTTCTGTTCCCGAGGTGACACAGATCAGGGAAAATGAAGATGGAACATTTACCCTGACTGTGGATGCGGTATGCCAGATGATTTTATGCAATGATGCGGTCATAACCCATGAACTTACGGTCAGGCTCTCAGAAAACGGAGATATCCAGTATCTGGAGAACCGGATACTGGATGACGGAATTTTTAATATCCCGGAGTATCAGTATCGGATTGGAAAATAAAGATTACCACAGACCATTGGAGAAGGCCAGCGGTTATCCTTGTTCCCTCATACAAAAAGACACCAGCACACGCCGAATTTATCAATGAGCTTAAATTGGCATGGACTATAATCACATGGGCCGACAGGGGTATCGTTTGATGCGCCTTCTTTCAGTACTTCATAAGCTTTTTGGATCTGGTTTTCATGGCCTTCTCCAAGGTGGAAACAGAACATCATCGTATTTCCTATAGTAACATCCTCAGAAATTTCCGAAACAGCCAGTATTTGTCCATAGGCGTTCAGTTCGGAATGCATATAGCCGCCGCTGCCGTCAGGGTAAGCGCATAGGAGTTCGGCATCAAAAGCCTTTTGGTAAAGTGCCCCTGCTTCCATGCTGTTTTTTACAAATACCTGCATCATTGATCTTAACATATTATATTTTCCTCCATCACTGAGATTTCTGATTCTGCCCTCTTTTCCGATTTTACTTCCATTGACCGATTTCGGGAAGACCTGAAGAGGAGAATCTTCTAAATTTACAAAAGCAGTTTTTATAGCCAGTATTATTGTTTTTCCCAAAATGTCTATTTTACAGTAGAAAGATATCCAATTTTCTTGTAAAATCCGTCCGATCCGCCTGTCATATGGGTTGCGCCTAATGCCTTTGTTCTCCAATACATTTCTGTCAAAGCGGCAGAGGCGAAACCCTTATGCCGGTATTCGGGTATGGTACAGAGTGGTTCCATGGGCCTTCGCTCTGTTCATGGTCAAACCCTTTAAAACAGCATTTGCTCACTTTTTCCATATCCATATCCTGGCGGTTTACAAAGTGAAAGCCTTTTGGCAGTGGGTAATCCAATTCGTTTGCGAAATCGTACTGCATATCCCAGTGTTCCGATTTCTGGCGATATCCTAACTGACGCGCAGCGCACATCAATTTTTCCGCAATCTGATAAAATATGAAATGGTCTTTGTGTAACATTCCTCCAATGATTCTGCACTTCCAAAACCTATATCCCCCCTTGTTTACTGAAAAATATTTTTAAGTTTCTTTTAAGACTGGGCAGGGAGCCTGCAGTCTCAAAATGGAGGATCATTTTCGGTGCTTATTCCAGTCCGGCCAGATTCTCCTCCATTTTGTCTAACACTCTTTTTTTCTGGGTTTCTGTTAAAAATCCGTCTGCCACTGCGTCTTCCAGAATCTCTGTCACATCTTTTATATCATTCTGGTAAGTTTTAGCAGTCAGAGGTGTATTCCGGCTTACAAGTTCCGGCCGCATGACAATGGTTGGGTTGAAAGCGACCACAGTGGTTTCCGTGGATACCATAAACGCACCTTTATAGATGACAAATTCCCCTTTTCCGTTGTCAGCTTTCAGACGCTCCAGGTCCCGTTCCATGGCTAAGGCATCCAGATCTCCCTCCCCTCTGTCCTCTTTTACAGTATCTACAATCCTTTGATACTCTTCCACCGAGTACAGTTCAAAAATCCCTCCAAGGGTCGGGTCATTCTTCAGGGATTTCATGGAAAAAGCGCCAGAAGGAACGGCGCCGTAGACTGCGACGCAGCTTATGGTGGCAGCGATAGTCAGCATGATTCCCGTAAAGGATTTTTTTTCTTTCATGTGAATGAGATGACTGATACGTTCTTTCATAAGACTTTGTCCAAAACCGGAAGTCAGAAGATTGATTCCGGCTCTCTTTGCTTCCAGTTCTACCAGTAAATCGGCATAGAGCTTTCGGTTTTCTCTTCCAACGGCCCGGACTACGGCTTCATCACAGGCCAGTTCCATATCCCGGCAGGCCAGGGCAGCCATGAGCCATACCAGAGGGTTAAACCAGTGGCAGACGCAGGATATGGTCAGGCACAGCTTTTTCAGTGCATCCAGGTGCCGGATGTGGGCTGCTTCATGTTCCAGGATCAGCTTCATGCTCTCTTTGTCCGCCCAGTCGGACTGTTTTGGAAGCAGGATTACCGGGAAGAAGATACCATAGGTTAAGGGGGAAGCAATCTCGTCCGAAACCCGGACGGTAATTCTGCGGAAGGAACGTTTCTGCTCCAGCCACATGGGAATCCAGGAAGATTCCTTAAGAGGAATTGCTGTGCGGTATTTCTTCATACTGGCGGCATGAAGATAAGCGATATACAGGCTGACAGATACAGCGCCGCAAAGCCACAGGATTTTAAGGAGATTCCATCCGAAGTCCGGCCCGGCCCCGGCTGTCTGCCAGGTTTCTGCCGAAAGGGGTAAAGCTGCGGTGATATCCGGCATTTTTTCCCTTAACTGATGGGCCGCAGGCACAGGAAAGCCCGCCGGTACGGGAATCATCAGCTTCCACCAGGCAAGCAGCCAGAGCAGCGAAAAAGTGGTTCTGGATATTCTGGCGGAAAAGAACTTCCGACATGCTATGACAATCAGGATCAGAACGGAAGCCGAAAGGCTCATCTGCAGCAGGTTCATAGGCTCACTCCATTTCATTGATCATTTGCTTTAATTCCTCCAGTTCCTTTTTTGACAGGGCCCTCTGGGATAACAGCGCCGAAAAAAGCAGGGGGACGGACCCGTCAAAGACACGGTTTACAAATTCCCTGGTATCATCCTGAACTGCCTGTTCTTTGGAAAGGAGAGCCCTGCAGACAAAATTCGGTTCCAGGCGTTCAATAAAGCCCTTCTGGATACATTTTTTAATGACTGTGTAGGTGGTATTCTTATTCCAGCCGATGGTATCACGTAAGGTCAGGGAAATCTGTTTGGCTGTCACGTCTCCTTCTTTCCAGATTACTTCCATTACTTTTCGTTCTGAATCAAACAGTGTCTTTTCCATATCCGTGTTCACCTCGTATTCATTGTGTGTTCTTTATCGTACATTTCCTATACACTATCACAGTAGTCTGTTGATGTCAATGAATAACCGCTGGATATGGCTGATCAGTATTGTTATAGCTTGTCCACAT
>CANRXD010000138.1 GCA_947643685.1 uncultured Clostridium sp.
CCAGATGTGGAGAAATTACTGCGTCAGCGACAGCTTTGAGCCGGGTTCTCCGTCTAAAGCCCTGACCGTTGCCGCCTGCCTGGAGGAGGGAGTTATCGGACAGCAGGAAGTATTTGTCTGTGACGGAGGCCAGGAGGTGGGCGGTTACAATATCAAATGTGTCAACATTTTCGGACATGGAAATGTGAGTGTACAGCAGTCTCTGATGAAGTCCTGCAATGATGCCATGATGCAGATGGCAGCCAGGCTGGGGGTACAGCGCTTTACAAAATATCAGAGAATCTTTGGAATGGGACAAAAGACAGGAATCGATCTTCCCGGAGAAGCCGATACCAGCAATCTTATTTATTCCGCAGATAATATGGGTCCCACGGATCTGGCCTGTAACTCTTTCGGACAGACCTACAACTGCACCATGGTCCAGATGGCGGCGGCCCTTTCATCTGTGATAAACGGCGGTTCTTACTATGAGCCCCATGTGGTTAAGCAGATCATCAATGACCAGGGCGCCATAGTGAAAAAAGTGGATTCCAACCTGGTACGGGAGACTGTTTCTCAGGCTACCAGTGATTTTGTCCGGGAAGCCCTGTTCCAGACTGTGGATAACGAAGAGGGGACCGGTAAGGCGGCCCGGGTGGAAGGATACAAAGTAGGAGGAAAAACCGGAACAGCCCAGAAGCTTCCGCGTTCTGCCAATAATTATCTGCTTTCTTTTGCCGGCTTTGCACCGGCGGATGATCCGCAGGTACTGGTGTATGTGGTTGTTGACACCCCGAACCTTCCGGGAAAGGAACAGGCTCACAGTACGTTTGCCACAGAAATTTTCCAGAAGATTCTGGCCGAAGTTCTTCCTTATATGAATGTGTTCCCGGACACGGATATTCCGGAAGAGATTGATGAAAGCCTGTCCACACAGGGCGAAGGAATCACCAATAAAAACGAAGGCGGACTGGAGCCGGGGGGAGAAACAGAGGCAGAGCCGGAGACCGATGAAAACGGAGAGACAATTCCGGAAACCACGGCCCAAAACCCGGAGGACGAAGTAATCCCCTATGATGACGGCCTGGGAATTCCCGACAGGATGCCGGGAGCAGGGGTGGTGGGGGAATCCATGGCTTCGGGCAGAACGGAAAGCCCCGGGATTCCGGGAACGGGAGGAGCAGAGAGTTCTGCAGCTTCGGGGCCGGACGAGACCGCTTCAGAAGAAGAAACTCAGTAAAGGATAAAAACATGGAACGGCAAATAGATATTAATGAGGTTTCCGATGGAAAGCTTTATGGTTTAGAGGATATGGTGAGGGCAGGCTGCGGCGGCTGTGCCGGATGTTCTGCCTGCTGCCGGGGAATGGGAAATTCTGTGGTGCTGGATCCTCTGGATGTCCATCGTCTGGAGGTGGGGACCAGAATGGGATTTGAGACACTTCTTTCGGGATATTTAGAGCTTAATGTGGTGGATGGAATCGTATTACCCAACTTGAAAATGACTGGAGTGGGGAAACAGTGTACATTCCTCGATGAAAACGGACGCTGTACAATCCATGGATTCCGGCCGGGTATCTGCCGGATTTTTCCACTGGGACGCCTTTATGAAAACGGCAGCTTTCAGTATTTCCTGCAAATTCATGAGTGTAAAAAGAAATCCAGAGCTAAAGTGAAGGTAAAGAAATGGATTGATGTTCCGGATGCTGTTTCTTATGATACATACATTTCCCGGTGGCATAACTTTTTAAAGGAGCTTCAGACAGGAATCAGGGAAGATAACACAGGCCAGGCGGCCAAAACGATCAGCATGGTGATTTTGAAAAAATTTTATATGACGCCTTTTGACAAAGATGCGGATTTTTATGGGCAGTTTGACAAAAGGATTTCCGATGTCCGCGGTTTATTGGGGATAGGTTGTTCATAATTTCTGAAATTTGAAATATAATGAGTAACAAGACATCGAAACGGATGTAATGTTATTTATGAGTTCATTTTTGACGCATCACAGGAGGAAAATCCTTGTCACCTTTTTTATCACTGTCATCCTGATGGCAGGGTTATTGTGGCAGCTTGGGTATCTGATGATTTTCCGCTCAGAGCATTACAGCCAGATGGCCGATGAGCTCCATGAGAGGGAGCGGACCATTAAGGCCGCCCGGGGGGAGATGGTGGACCGGAACGGAACCGTCATTGCAACCAACCGCACGGTCTGTACCATCTCTGTGGTCCATAATCAGATTGAGGAACCGGAGAGGGTCATAGAAGTTTTATGTAAAGAACTGGAACTTTCTGAAGCAGAGGTCAGGAAGCGGGTGGAAAAACGCTCCTCCCGCGAAATTATAAAGACAAATGTGGATAAGGCGGACGGCGACCGGATAAGGAGCTATGGACTGGCGGGAGTCAAGGTAGACGAGGACTATAAGCGGTATTACCCGTATGACAGTATGGCCTCAAAGGTTCTGGGCTTTACCGGAGCCGACAATCAGGGAATTATAGGCCTGGAAGTCATGTATGAGTCCTATTTAAAAGGCCTTGACGGAACCATCCTCACCCTTTCTGACGCAAAGGGAGTGGAGGTGGAGAACGCCGCTGAGGAAAGAAAGGAGCCGGTGGCGGGAAAGACGCTGACTGTGAGCCTTGATGTGAATATCCAGCAGTACGCGGAGCAGGCTGCCTATCAGGTCATGGAAAAAAAGGGGGCCAGGGCTGTTTCCATCATAATCATGAATCCCCAGAACGGCGAAATTTATGCCATGGTCAATGCGCCGGAATTTAATTTAAACGATCCCTTTACCCTGGTGACAAAAGAGGAGTACGGCTCCTCAAAGGAAAAGCAGGACCTTCTGAATAAAATGTGGAGGAACCGCTGCATTAATGATACCTACGAGCCGGGCTCTACTTTCAAAATCATTACGGCAGCGGCCGGACTGGAGGCCGGAGTGGTTTCCCTCAATGACCGGTTTTCCTGCCCGGGCTTCCGGGTGGTGGAAGACAGGAAAATCCGCTGTCATAAAGTAGGCGGACATGGAGGGGAAACCTTTTTGCAGGGGGCCATGAACTCCTGCAACCCGGTATTCATAGATGTGGGGCAGCGGCTCGGTGTGGATTCCTTTTACCATTATTTTGAACAGTTCGGCCTCCTTGGAAAAACGGGGATTGATCTTCCCGGCGAGGCGGCCACCATCATGCATAAAAAGGATAACATGGGCCTGGTGGAGCTGGCCACAGTCTCTTTTGGGCAGTCTTTTCAAATCACCCCCATGCAGCTTGTGACCACAGCGTCCTCCATTATAAACGGAGGAAACAGGATCACTCCGCATTTTGCCGTGAAGGCAGAGAGCAGGGACAAAACCTTCGTAAGGGAGTTCACGTATCCGGTGAGAACCGGGGTAGTGTCGGAGGAGACCAGCGCCACCATGCGCTATATCTTAGAGCAGGTTGTGGCTGAGGGAAGCGGAAAGAAGGCCTCCCTTCCGGAATACAGGATTGGGGGAAAAACGGCCACATCGGAGAAGCTTCCACGGAGCCTGAAAAAATATATTTCCTCCTTCCTGGGATTTGCGCCTGCAGACAATCCCCAGGTTATTGCCTTAATTACCATTGATGAGCCTGTGGGAATTTATTACGGAGGAACCATTGCGGCCCCGGTCATTGCGGATATTTTTAAGAATATCCTTCCATATCTTGGAATAGGATGACGTTGACCTTACAGGGAAAACCGGGGGCCATTCACTGGTCGGGTTTGCAACAGTAAAGAGGGTATCAAAACTGTCACCCGGGGCTGGATTACACTGGGATTTTTGGTGAATTGACAAAAAAAACGTATACTAATCCTGATATTTAGAATTGATCTTTCTGTGCTGTTTTGCAGGAGGATACAATACATAAGAGATAGAGGTGCAGCATGGTTAATGAGACAATTCTGGCGGTTATTATCGCCTTCGCGATCAGTGCGGCTCTTTGCCCCATTGTGATTCCTTTCCTTCATAAGCTGAAATTCGGGCAGCAGGTCCGGGAGGACGGTCCTCAGGCTCATTTGAAAAAGCAGGGTACCCCTACCATGGGCGGACTGATTATTCTTTCAGGAATCATCATCACATCCCTGTTTTACCTGAAGGACTATCCGAAGATTATTCCGGTGCTTTTCGTCACGGTGGGATTCGGAATTATTGGTTTCCTGGATGACTATATTAAAATTGTCATGAAGCGGTCAGAGGGACTGAATCCCAAACAAAAGCTTTTGGGGCAGATTGTGATTACAGGAATTTTCGCCTACTATCTGGTGACTTCAAAGGAGATCGACACTGCAATGTTAATCCCCTTTACCGGAGGCTTTAAAAACGGATATTATCTGGACCTCGGATGGCTCTTTATCCCGGCTCTGTTTTTCATTGTTCTGGGAACTGACAATGGCGTGAATTTTACAGACGGTCTTGACGGCCTCTGTACCAGCGTCACCATTCTGGTAGCTACCTTTTTTACAGTCATTGCCCTTGGAGAGAAAAGCGGCATCAGCCCCATCACAGGAGCTGTTGTGGGAAGCCTTCTTGGATTTCTTCTGTTTAATGTGTACCCGGCCCGGGTGTTTATGGGAGACACGGGTTCCCTGGCTTTGGGGGGATTTGTAGCCTCCAGCGCCTTTATGATGCAGATGCCGATTTTTATTGCTATTGTGGGACTTATCTACCTTGTGGAGGTGCTTTCCGTCATTATCCAGGTCACATACTTTAAAAAGACCGGAGGAAAGCGTTTTTTCAAGATGGCTCCCATTCACCATCATTTTGAACTTTGCGGATGGTCGGAAACAAGAGTTGTCGCCGTATTTTCGATTATCACGGCAATCCTTTGTCTGATTGCTTACTTAGGATTATAGGAGGAAGAACCATGTCACAGAAAGTATTAGTTGCAGGAACCGGAATCAGCGGAATTGCCGCTGCGAAGCTTCTCCTGGCCCAGGGGGGAGAGGTTGTATTATACGACGGGAATGAAACCCTCTCCGTTGAGGAATTAAAAGGAAAATTTGAGAAGGATGCAAAGGTATCCGTCATTCTCGGTGAATTAAAGAAACTGGATCTGTCAGGGATCGAACTCTGTGTGATCAGCCCCGGAATTTCTCTGGAGGCCCCCTTTGTGGCTGTTCTGGATGAGGCAAAGGTGCCAATCTGGAGTGAAATCGAGCTTGCCTATCACTGTACAAAAGGAAAGCTTGCGGCTATTACAGGAACCAACGGAAAAACTACCACAACTGCTCTCACCGGAGAGATTATGAAGCGTTTCTGTGACAGTGTATTTGTGGTCGGAAATATTGGCGAGCCCTATACGGCCCATGCCCTGGAGACCACAGATGAGTCTGTGACGGTTGCGGAAATTTCCAGTTTCCAGCTGGAGACCATTATGAATTTCCATCCCAATGTATCGGCGATCACAAACATTACCCCGGACCATCTGGATCGCCATAAAACCATGGATTGTTATATTCAGGTGAAGGAGGGGATTGCCAGAAACCAGACAGCGGAGGATGCCT